>CADECN010000129.1 GCA_902825785.1 uncultured Hyphomicrobium sp.
GTTCAAAAAGGATGGGGTCGCGGTCAACGCGCTCTGGCCTCGGACGACGATCGCGACAGCGGCGATTCAGAACGTACTTGGCGGCGACAAGCTGATGCGCATGAGCCGTTCTCCCGATATTGTAGGGGATGCGGCGCACCTGGTTTTTGAGCAGGCAGCCAAGACCTTCACCGGCCACTTCCTGATTGACGATACGTTCCTCTATGAGGTCGGGGGCGTTAAGGATTTCGAGCACTACAGGATCGATACGTCGATGCCGTTGGCGCCGGATTTCTTCGTCCCGGCCGACAGCAAGCCGCCGCCGGGGGTAAAAATAGCCCGTGTTTCGGAATTGGCCTGATCCGCGTCCGACTTTGGTTAGGGTTAGACAATCGTCCGTGGAAAGATAGCGGCGGGGCGATTTCTCTTGGCTCCAAGCACCGGCTTCGTAGTATGCCGGGCGGCGCATCCTCGCGCTGACATCCGCATCCAGACTTCATGACAACGCTCCTCCTGACGCATCCCGCTTTTCTCAATCACGATACCGGCAGCTATCACCCGGAGCGGCCCGATCGTATGCGCGCGATCGACAAGGTTCTTTCCGATCCTTCCTTCGACGGCCTGGTGCGCAAGGAAGCGCCATTGAGGGACGACGACGAAGACTGCATCTTGCTGGCGCATAGTCGCGCGCACTATGACGAGATGCGCGATGCTGCAGCCAACCTCAAATCCGGTTTTCATCATTTCGACGGCGATACCGTTGCCTCGCCCGGAACATGGGAAGCGGTGCGGCGGGGCATCGGCGCCGGCCTTGCCGCCGTGGACGCGGTCATGACGGGGGCAGCAGCCAACGCCTTCTGCCAGGTTCGACCTCCCGGCCATCACGCGGAGCGCGATCGCGCGATGGGCTTCTGTCTATTCAGCAATGCGGCCGTCGCCGCGCACTACGCGCGCAAGAAACACGGCGTCGAGCGGGTCGCCGTCATAGATTTCGACGTCCATCACGGCAACGGCACGCAGCAGATATTCTGGTCGGACAAGGACCTTTTCTACGGCTCGACGCACCAGATGCCGCTCTTCCCCGGCACCGGTGCGCTGCGCGAAACGGGCGTCGGCAACATTTTCAACGCGCCCCTGCGCGAGGGGGACGGACGTGAGAAATTTGAACAGGCGATGGTAGAGCGTATTCTCGGCCCATTGCACAACTTCGGCCCCGATCTGGTGATCATATCGGCCGGGTTCGACGCGCATCAGCGCGACCCGCTGGGCGGCCTTGAGCTGGTCGAGGCAGATTATTTGTGGGCAACCGAGCAGCTCGCGGAGCAGGCGCGCCGCCACTCCAACGGCCGTGTCGTCTCGATGCTCGAAGGCGGCTATGACTTGACGGGGCTTGCAAGATCGGTCGCAGCTCACGTCCGGGCGCTGATGAGTGCCGGGACCTGATCGAAAGCGCCGGGCTTAACCAGGGAAATAGAAACCATGAATACGGGAAAGGCGCCGACGCGGACGCACGCCGACATCAAGGAGATGACGTTCGAGCGGGCACTGAAGGAACTCGAAGCGATCGTTGGCCGGCTGGAGCGCGGCGACGTCGAGCTTGAGGAAAGCATTGCCATATACGAGCGCGGGGAGGCTCTGCGCGATCATTGCGATCAGCTTCTGCGGCAGGCGGAAGCCAAAGTCGAGAAACTGACGCTCGGGCCCGACGGTCGGCCACGCGGCATCGAGCCGCTTGACCCCGAACGCTAAGTTTTCTGCGCTATCTCGCCACCACCCCTGCGAAATTTGGCCACTTGCCCGCGCGACCATGTATGACATAACGACGACAGGCAGGCCTGACCTGGGTGGTTTCTCGTGAGCGCAACGCCTCTCCTCGACGCCATAAAAGTTCCCTCCGACCTACGGCTGCTGCCAGAGGATCAGTTACCCGAGGTTGCCGCCGAGCTTAGGCAGGAGACGATCAACGCGGTGTCAGTCACCGGTGGGCACCTGGGTGCCGGCCTTGGCGTCATCGAACTGACGGTGGCCCTGCACTGGGTTTTCAACACGCCGAAGGATAGGCTGATCTGGGATGTCGGGCACCAATCCTATCCACATAAAATTCTGACCGCGCGCCGGGACCGCATCCGCACGCTGCGGCAGCCGGGCGGACTGTCGGGCTTCACCAAGCGCGACGAAAGCCCCTACGATCCGTTCGGTGCGGCGCACTCGTCGACTTCGATTTCGGCGGCGCTCGGCATGGCGGTTGCGCGCGATCTTTCGGGCGGCGACAACAACGTTATCGCCGTCATTGGCGACGGCGCTATGAGCGCGGGCATGGCGTATGAGGCGCTCAACAATGCAGGTGCGCGCGACGAGCGGCTGATCGTCGTTCTCAACGACAACGATATGTCGATTGCGCCTCCGACGGGAGCGCTCTCGGCGTATCTCGCGCGCGTCACGTCGAGCGGCACCTATCTGCACTTGCGCGACTACGCCAAGCAACTCGCCAAGATGCTGCCCAAGAAGTGGGAGCGGCGCGCCGCTCGCATGGAAGAATACACCCGTCACATCTGGCAGGGTGGCATGTGGTTTGAGGAATTGGGTTTTTATTACGTCGGTCCGATCGACGGCCACGACTTCAACCAGCTGCTGCCGGTTTTGAAGAACGTGCGCGAAGCGCGGCAGGGGCCGATCCTCGTTCACGTCGTGACTAAGAAGGGCAAGGGCTACCCTCCGGCGGAGGAGTCCGACGACAAGTACCACGGCGTCAACAAGTTCAATGTCGTGACGGGCGCGCAGGTCAAGCCGAAGCCCAATGCGCCGAGTTACACGCGGGTGTTCGCGGACGCGCTCATCGCCGAAGCGCGCAAGGACGACAAGATTGTGGCTATTACCGCGGCGATGCCGTCAGGCACCGGACTTGACGTCTTCGGGCATGAGTTTCCGGACCGCACGTTCGATGTCGGAATTGCCGAGCAACATGCAGTCACGTTCGCGGCCGGCCTCGCGACGGAGGGGTTCAAGCCGTTCGCGGCCATCTATTCGACGTTCCTTCAGCGCGCCTACGATCAGGTCGTGCACGATGTCGCGATCCAGAAGCTACCCGTGCGGTTTGCCATCGACCGGGCCGGGCTTGTCGGTGCCGATGGCGCGACACACGCCGGATCCTTCGACATCGCGTATCTTGCGTGCCTACCGCACTTCGTCGTCATGGCGGCGGCCGATGAGGCCGAACTTGTGCATATGGTTGCGACGCAGGCGGCAATCGACGATCGCCCGAGCGCGGTCCGCTATCCGCGCGGCGAAGGCGTGGGCACCGAGATGCCCGCCAAGGGTGTGCCGCTCGAGATCGGCAAGGGTCGGGTGATGCGGCAGGGAAGCAAGGTGGCGCTGCTGTCGTTCGGTGCGCGGCTTCAAGAATGTATGAGAGCGGCCGATCAGCTCGCAGGCTTTGGCTTGTCGACGACGGTCGCGGACGCGCGTTTCGCCAAACCGCTGGACGCCCAGCTTATCCGCGACCTCGCCCTCAACCACGAGGTGCTCGTCACCATCGAGGAAGGGTCGGTTGGCGGCTTCGGTAGTCATGTCCTGCAGTTCTTATCCGATGAGGGGCTTCTGGAGCGCGGGCTTCGGGTGCGCAGCAAGGTACTGCCCGACGTCTTCATCGATCACGGAAAACCTGAAGCGATGTATGAAGCCGCTGGGTTCAACGCGTCCGGCATCGTCGACACCGTGTTCAAGGCGCTCGGCCGCGATCACGTCGAAAGCGAGCAAGGCGGCCGCGCCTGAGCGCGCTGCTGTTCGGTGCCCGAGACATGCGGTTGGATCAAAAGCTCGTCGAACTTGGGCTCGCGCCGACGCGGGCGCGGGCGCGCGATCTCGTCAAGCGCGGGTTCGTGTCGGTCCAGGGCGAGCCATGCGACAAACCGAGCCGCGAGGTGGCCGCGTCTGTGTCGGTTGCGGTTTCAAGCGACGCGCCGGCTTACGTTTCGAGGGGAGGCGAGAAACTCGAGGCGGCGCTTGTGCATTTCGATATTGACGTCAACGGTCTCGAAGCGCTCGATATCGGCGCATCCACGGGCGGCTTTACCCAGGTTCTGCTGGCACGTGGCGCGCGGCGCGTGCACGCAGTCGATGTCGGCAAAGGTCAGCTGCACGAAATACTGAAATCGGACGCGCGCGTGGTGTCGCTGGAGGAGGTGGACGCGCGATCGTTGACGTCGGATATGGTGTCCGTACCCGTCGCCATCATCGTCGCCGATCTCAGTTTCATCTCGCTGGCAAAGGGGCTCGGCCCCGCGCTTGCCCTTGCCGCGCCCGGGGCGTGGCTCGTGGCGTTGATCAAGCCGCAGTTCGAGGTCGGCCGCGCGAACGTCGGCAAGGGTGGCATCGTTAGGAACGGCGATGCGGTCAAGGTGGCGGTCGATGCTGTCGAGACTTGGCTGTCGGCGCAGCCCGGCTGGAAGGTCGCCGGCATCATGTCGTCTCCCATTCGTGGCGGCTCGGGCAATGCCGAGTATCTGATCGCGGCGCGCCGCGATGGCTGACATCACAGAACTTCGTATTGAGCGCGTCGGTGCGCAGGGCGACGGGATCGCGCGCGTTGACGGGCACGACATCTACGTGCCTTTCACGCTCGCAGGTGAGCGTGTCACGGCCACTTTCGAAGGCGATCGTGCGCGCGTGGATGCGATCATCGAGGCAAGTCCGCATCGCGTCGATCCCGTCTGCCATCACTTCGGTGTTTGTGGAGGTTGTGCGTTGCAGCACATGGCAACGGACCTTTATGAAGGCTGGAAGCGTGATCAGATTATCATTGCTTTTGCTGCGCGCGGTATCAGCGCGGATGTCGAGGCGCTCGCAATGCCGGAAGGTGGGCGGCGACGAGCAGTTTTTTCAGCCGAGAAAAGCGGCGGTGATGACGTCGAGCTTGGTTTTCATGCCGGGCAATCGCACGTACTGATCGACATCCGCGAATGTCCGGTTCTGGACCCTATGATCGTGCGCGCTTTGCCGGCGCTTCGGGCGCTCCTTGCGGTGGTCATGACGAAGAAATCGCGCGCGCGCGTGACGGTTACCGTGACGAACGGCGGCCTCGACGTCACCATCGATGATGTTCGGCGCCCGCTTGGCGTAAACTTGCGTTCGGAGATTGCGCGGGCGGCCGCGGCGGGACGCTTCGCGCGCGTCAGTCTTGGTGACGATGTCGTCTATGAGGCGCTGGCGCCTGAAGTTGCACTAGGTGGGGTCGACGTGATCGTCCCTCCAGGTGGGTTTCTGCAGGCAATGGCGGACGCGGAAACGACGATGACGACGCTCGCGGTTGAGGCTATTGCCAAGACGAGGACCAAATCGGTGGTGGACCTGTTTTCGGGCGCAGGTGCATTTACGTTTGCGCTCGCCAAGCGCTGGCGCGTTTCTGCTTTTGATAGCGATGCTCGCTCCGTTGCCGCTCTTGCCGCCGCCGCGCGCAAGGCGAGCGGCCTAAAACCCATTGTCGTCCGCGCCCGCGATCTGTTTCGCGAGCCGCTGTCGGCACTTGAGCTCAACGAGCACGATGCCGTCGTATTCTACCCGCCGCGCGCGGGCGCCGATGCCCAAGCCCGCATGATCGCGAAATCGAAGGTCAAATGCGTTGTCGCGATTTCATGCAATCCCGCGACGTTGGCGCGCGATGCGCGCACGTTGATCGATGGCGGGTATGGGATGAGTACGGTCGTGCCCGTGGATCAGTTTCGCTACTCGCCTCACATCGAGGCGGTGGCGGTTTTTACTCGAAAGTCCTGACGGACAGCAGCTTGTGAACGTATTCGGGCACGACCTCGGTCGCCGGGCCGTAGATGCCTTCCGCAAACAGGCGGGCGCCTTGCGACGGTTCCAGATTGAGTTCGACAGTATGTGCACCGGCGGCGCGCGCTTCGGCAACAAAGCTGGCCGCCGGATAGACATGACCGCTCGTGCCGATGGAGATGAACAAGTCACACTCGGAGAGCAGCTCGGATATGCGCTCCATGTGGTAGGGCATTTCGCCGAACCACACGACATCGGGGCGCATTCGGCCGACGCTTCCGCACGACGGGCAGGGCGTCGCGACGCTCAAATCATCTGTCCAGGGGACCGATGTTCCGCACGCCGCGCAAAGGGCACGCATCGCTTCGCCGTGCATATGGATCAGGGATTTCGAGCCGGCTGCCTCGTGCAGCGCGTCGACGTTCTGAGTGATGACGGTTACGCCGCGATGTTCATTCTCGAGCCGTGCCAGAGCAAAGTGTGCCGCGTTCGGCTTGATGTCGCGATGGATGCGGCGGCGCATGTTGTAGAATTCGTGGACATAGGCGGGATTGCTGTCGAAGCCCTCCGGAGTTGCGACTTCGCGCCAATCGTATTTCGACCAGATGCCTTCGGGGTCGCGAAAGGTCGACACGCCCGATTCCGCCGAGAGGCCCGCGCCCGTCAGAATGACGATACTTTCGAACGGTCGCATGTCGTGACAATTCCCAGTTACGCTGCTGCGAGCTATAAGGCGCGGCCATGGCTTTGAAAACCATTCTCAGTTGGTCGAGCGGCAAGGACAGCGCCTGGGCGCTGCACACGCTGAAGCAAGACCCCGACTACGATGTTGTCGGCCTGCTCACCACGGTTAATGCGGCAGCGGACCGTGTCGCCATGCATGGTGTGCGACGCGAAATTCTGGAAGCTCAGGCGCGCGCCGTAGGGCTTGCGCTGACGGTCGTGGAATTGCCCTGGCCGTGCTCGAACGAGGCGTATGAAGCGCTGATGCGCGGCTTTGTCGAGGATGCGGTTGCAGCGGGCATCGAAGCGGTTGCGTTCGGTGATTTGTTTCTCGAGGACGTGCGCGGCTATCGCGAGCGGCAGCTCGCCGGTACCGGCCTCACGCCGATCTTTCCGATCTGGGGCTTGCCGACGGACAAGCTGGCGCGAGAGATGATCGCCGCCGGCATCGTCGCACACGTCTCGGTCGTGGATACGCGCCTCATCTCATCGGATTTCTCGGGCCGGCGTTTTGACTTGACGCTGCTTGAGGAATTACCCGCGAACGCAGATCCATGCGGGGAGAAGGGCGAGTTCCACACCTGCGTCTCGGCGGGCCCGATGTTCGCGCGGCCGCTCAACATCAGTATCGGCGAGCGCGTGCAACGGGAAGATTTCGTCTACTCGGATTTTATAATCGGCTAGCGTCAGCCGCATTGGCCACGGTGGCGCAGGAAATGATCGGCGAGCACTATCGCCATCATCGCTTCGCCGACCGGCACGGCGCGAATTCCGACGCAGGGATCGTGGCGGCCCTTGGTCTCGATCTCAGTTTCGTGGCCGGAATTATCGATCGTCCGTCGCGGGGTGAGAATCGACGATGTCGGTTTCACAGCGAAGCGGCACACGACCGGCTGGCCGGTTGAAATACCGCCCAGGACGCCGCCGGCATTGTTCGACAGGAACAGCGGTTTGCCGTCGTTACCGATGCGAATCTCGTCGGCATTCTCTTCGCCCGTAAGTGCGGCGGCGCCCATACCCGCGCCGATCTCGACGCCTTTTACCGCGTTGATCGTCATCATCGCGGCAGCGATATCAGAATCGAGCTTGCCGTAGATTGGTGCGCCCCAACCGGCCGGTACGCCTTCCGCCACGACCTCAATTACGGCGCCGGCGGAAGATCCTGCCTTACGGATCGAATCGAGGTAGTCGCTCCATTTCGCCGCCGCCTTGGCGTCGGGAGTGAAGAACGGGTTGTTGCCGACCTCGTCCCAATCCCAGTTGTTTCTGTCGATGGCGTGCGGGCCGATTTGGATCAGCGCACCGCGAATCGTAACTCCTGGGATGACCTTGCGCGCAACCGCACCCGCCGCCACGCGGCAGGCCGTCTCGCGCGCCGACGACCTTCCCCCACCGCGATAATCGCGTATGCCGTATTTCGCATCGTAGGTGAAATCCGCGTGGCCCGGCCGGTACTTGTCTTTGATCTCGCCGTAGTCCTTGGAGCGCTGGTCAGTGTTTTGGATCTCGAGCGCGATGGGAGCGCCGGTCGTGACCTGCACGCCTTCAGAATTAGCGAATACACCTGACAGTATTCGAACTTCATCGGCCTCGCGACGCTGGGTCGTGAAGCGCGATTGGCCTGGCTTGCGTTTGTCGAGAAAGCCCTGGATGTCGGTTTCCGACAGGGGGATCCCCGGCGGACAGCCATCGACGACCGCGCCGATAGCGGGGCCATGGCTTTCGCCCCAGGTCGTGACGCGAAACAGGTGGCCGAAGGTGTTGTGAGACATCGCGCAAACCTGGCGTGACGGCCTCATCATGGGACGAAGCAAAGGCCGCAGCGAGATGGTGCTGCAACGGTGTGTTGCAGTCCTGCTTCACCCGCTTTCTTAGGAGCGGTACGGGGGTCCGGCAAGTGCGGTGACCCGGCAAATCGGGTGACAATGCGCGCCGACGCAGCTTAACTGTTGCGCAGTGGGCGTTCGCAGAAAGTTCCATGTGAGCCTTCTGCGCTTAAATCGTGGCGTTTCGTATCCGCATCCCATCAGCAACTCGACCGAGCACGCGCACCGCTGCCCGAACGCAGCTCGCGTCGCATCGAGGGATCGCAGATTGCGGATCGTGTGCGGAAGCGGCCTGGCACCCAAGCCAGGATGGCCGCACTTTCAGTCATGAGTTTTCAATCGCGTTCAGTTTGCGCTGAGCGCGATCAAAAGCAGTTCTGCCGTGGGGTTGAGCGCCTTCGGTCGAGCGGCTTCATTTGCACCTTTGGTGCCGAAGAGCCGGGGCCGCACCCCGGCTCTTTTGTTTCCGCTGCTTCTGTTTGCGTGCAGGGCGGTGTTAGACTCAAGTCCGACAAGGAGGGCGTGAGCATTAGGCGCGGCATGGCAATCGTCATCACGCAGTTTCGCAGGGCGCTAATCGCCATGACGGTTGCTGCGCTTTGCGCGGTCGCGGCAGCCGCCGAGCCAAACAATGCGACGGCGGACGGGCCTTCGTCGTTGCCATCCGAAGCGTCGCGCGGCGATGCGCTCGTCCCGCCCGTGAAACGCATGGCACCCCAGATGCCCGCAAATGTCGTGGTGCCCGACGAGAAACCGGACGAGCACAACCACAAACACAAAGCCAAGAAGAAAAGGCACTAGCGGGTCAAAGCCAACTCATCTCTCCGTTGGCGATCACCAGCACCCGATCCTGCGGGCAATCGAGGAACGGAATATTGGTAGTGTCGAGCCCGAAAAGCGCGCCGCGAAGTACGCGGCTGACGCCGCCGTGGGTCACCGCGACGGTGTCGCGCTTCACGGTCGAGAGCCAACGCGCGATCCGAACCTGCAGATCTTCGTAGCTCTCGCCATCTTT
>CADECN010000130.1 GCA_902825785.1 uncultured Hyphomicrobium sp.
CAGCGCTTTTATCCGCGCCATCAGTTCTTGCACCGAGAACGGCTTGGTGACGTAGTCGTCGGCCCCGGTCGTCAAGCCCCGCACGCGGTCCGCTTCCTCACCGCGCGCGGTGAGCAGGATGATCGGCAAGCTTTGTGTTTCGGTTCGGTTACGTAGGCGGCGGCAAAGCTCGATGCCGGAAATCTTGGGGATCATCCAGTCCAGGATAGCGAGATCGAAAGCCTGCTCCGAGATCAGAAGCTCAGCTTCCTCGCCGTCGCCGGCATGGATGACGTCGTAACCTTCGCTCTGCAAATTGTATTTCAGAAGCTCGGCGAGAGAAGCTTCGTCTTCGACGACTATGATCTTGGCTGGCATGGGTTGTCGCTGGCGATCCGATTTGCCATCACCGCGCGGTGAAGAGCGTCGAGGACGTACTATCGCCTTTCGGGCGATCTTCGGCGATCGGCACGCCGTGAACGAGGTAGTAGACGTTTTCGGCGATGTTCGTGGTGTGGTCGCCAATGCGCTCGATGTTCTTGGCGCCGAAGAGGAAATGGGTGCAAAGGCCGATGTTGCGCGGGTCTTCCATCATGTACGTGAGAAGTTCGCGGAACAGCGAGTTATACATCGCGTCGACCTGCTGGTCCTCGTGCCAGACCTTCAACGCCTTGTTGGCGTCAAGCTCGGTCAAGGAATCGAGCACGTCTTTCAGCTGGCTCTGGACCATTTCCGTCATGTGCCGCATGCCGGTCATCAGCGGCTTTGGATAGCTTTCGCCGGCAACCGCGAGGGCGCGCTTGGCGATGTTCTTAGAAAGGTCACCGATGCGCTCCAGGTCGCCGGCGATCTTCAGGACAGTCATGATGTGACGCAGGTCATTGGCGAGCGGCTGGCGCTTGCCGATCATGATGATGACCTGTTCTTGCACTTCGCGCTCGAGCTGGTCGATGGTGGCGTCGCTTGCGACTGCGCTTTCGGCAAGGCTCGGATCTCGGCGTTCGAGCGCGTCGATGGCTTGGCCGAGCAATTTTTCGGCGCAGCCGCCCATCTGGGCCATGCGTCGGTCAAGAAGCTTCAGCTCTTCTTCGTACGATCTGACGATGTGTTCGTTCATGGTCGGGGGCCCCGATTTTTCTTAATTTGGCTCGGCTTAGCCGAAACGGCCGGTGATGTAGTCCTGGGTGCGCTGGTCCTTCGGATTGGTGAAGATCAACTGTGTTGGACCTTCCTCGACGAGCGTTCCCAAGTGGAAAAATGCGGTACGCTGCGAAACACGTGCGGCCTGCTGCATCGAGTGCGTCACGATGATGATGCAGAACTGCGAGCGCAGTTCATCGATGAGGGTCTCGACCTTCGCCGTGGCGATCGGGTCGAGGGCCGAGCACGGCTCGTCCATCAGGATGACGTCGGGGCTAACTGCAATCGCGCGCGCAATGCAGAGGCGCTGCTGCTGGCCGCCGGAGAGACTGGTGCCGGAGTCCTGTAACCGGTCCTTCACCTCTTCCCAGAGGCCGGCCTTCTGCAGGCTCATTTGGACGATCTGATCGAGTTCGGTCTTGTTCGTCGAAAGGCCATGGATACGCGGGCCATAGGCGACATTGTCGAAGATCGATTTCGGGAACGGGTTGGGCTTCTGGAAGACCATGCCGACGCGCGCGCGAAGCTGCACGACGTCGAGTGCCGGATCGTAAATGTCCTGGTCGTCGATCGTGATCTTTCCGGTCACGCGGCAACTCGGGATCGTGTCGTTCATGCGGTTGATGCAGCGCAGGAACGTGGACTTGCCGCAACCAGAGGGACCGATGAACGCCATCACCCCGCGGTCGGGCACGTCCACCGACACGTCTTTCAAAGCGTGCTTTGCGCCGTAATAGACATCGACGCCCTCAGCCACGACTTTGGCAGGACGCGCCGCGCCGGTGATCTGAGCGGTGCGTGCCGCTTCGATGCGTTCGATTGCTGAAAGGTCCACGGCTCGGTTCTCCATCTGTCTTACCACCGGCGTTCGAATTTGCTGCGCAGCCAAATCGCGGCTCCATTCATTGCGAAAAGGAAGGCGAGGAGCACGACGATCGCGGCCGCCGTGCGCTGCTGGAACGCGACCTCAGGCAGGTCCGACCAGAGGTAGATCTGGACGGGCAAAACGGTTGCGGCCTGGGTTAGCGAACCTGGAATGTCCACAATGAATGCGATCATTCCGATCATCAACAGCGGCGCCGTTTCGCCAAGGGCGTGCGCCATGCCGATGATTGTGCCCGTCATAATGCCCGGCATCGCGAGCGGCAAGACGTGGTGGAATACGGCCTGCTGGCGTGAGGCGCCAAGGCCGATTGCCGCTTCACGGATGGAGGGTGGTACCGCCTTGATGGCTGCGCGCGCAGCGATGATGATCGTCGGCAGAACCAGCAGTGCCAGAACCAAGCCGCCCACGAGCGGAGCCGATCGTGGAAGTCCCATGAAATTCAGAAATACCGCGAGACCCAGCAGACCGAACACGATCGAGGGCACAGCGGCGAGGTTGTTGATGTTAACCTCGATGATGTCCGTCAGGCGGTTCTTGGGGGCGAATTCTTCAAGGTAGACGGCCGCCAGTACGCCGATCGGAAGGCAAAGAACGAGCGTCACCAAGAGCGTCAGAGCGGAGCCGACAAGTGCGCCGCGGATGCCGGCGAGTTCCGGCTCGCGGCTGTCACCGGAGGTGAAGAAGCGCCAGTTGATACCCTTCTGGATCGCGCCTGTCTCCTTCACCTTCTCGATAATGGCGACATCCTGGTCATTGGTCTTTCGCCGTCCTTCGGGAACGGAATAGGTCGTCTGCTGCCAGGCCGGACCGGACGCTGCCTCGTTACCCTTGAGCGACAGCAGAACGTTTCCGGTCGCACCATCGGGCGTCACGCTTTGCAGCTTCACGAGGCCGCCGTTGATCGCGACTAGGCGGCTCGGGAGGTTGCTGTTCAGCACGATGGCGCCGGTATCCGCATCCTTTGGAACACCGGCTTTGGTCAAATCGTCCACGAGCGATTTGAAGGCGCCGTCGGTCGAAGTCAGCGTGATCGAACCCTTAATATCGGACGGCGTCACTGTGCCGATTCCCGGAACGCTCGACGCACCTGCGTCCTGGCCCTTCATGTACAGGTCGCCATCGTCGGAAAGCAGGAGCGGGACCTTGATGGTTTGGCCGATAAGCGAGGGGTCCGCGACGACGCGCCGGCGAAGTTCGTCGGCGGCGCCACTGCTGAGTACGCCTGAAAGCGACTTGCGCGCCGCGCGGCCCTCGATGCCGGGAACGATACTCATCAAGGTCGCACGCGTCAGGCTTGCGTAGTCCGCCGACTTCAACGTCGCAGGGTCGACCTTGCCGTCCGGCGCGAGCACGGCGGGATCGAGTTTCACCTCGAGATTCGCCGTGTGCTCGAAGAAAGCGGGGATCGACTTGCCAACGATATTGGTCAGGAGGGCAAGCAGAAATGTGCCCGTCAGTATCAGTGCGCCAATACCGAATGCCTTGAACCGGCGTTCGGCCGCGTAGCGCCTTTTCACCAGCGCGGCGTTCGCTGGAGAGTTGCGCCGGCTCGCGATCAGCGCTGCTGTTGGCAGCGTGGAGTGTGCAGCGTCAGTCATATTGTTCCCGATACTTGCGGACGATCCTGAGCGCGATGACGTTCAGCATCAGGGTAACGAAGAAGAGCACGAAGCCGAGGGCGAAGGCCGCCAACGTCTTGGCGCTGTCGAACTCCTGATCGCCCACCAGCAGGGTCTTGATCTGCACGGTGATGGTCGTCACCGCTTCGAGCGGGTTGAAGGTCAGGTTAGCGGCGAGGCCTGCGGCCATGACAACGATCATGGTTTCGCCAATGGCGCGGGAAATCGCGAGCATGAACGCGGACACGATGCCGGGTAGCGCCGCCGGCAGGACGACCTGCCTGATTGTTTCCGATTTGGTAGCGCCCAACGCCGCCGATCCGTCGCGCAGACTTTGCGGCACGGCGTTGATCACGTCATCGGAGAGTGAAGAGATGAACGGGATGATCATCATGCCCATGACGAGGCCAGCGGCGAGCGCGGACTCACTCGCCACATCGAGGCCCAGGTATTGGCCGAAGCCGCGGATCATCGGGGCCACAGTGAGGGCCGCAAAGAAGCCGAGAACCACCGTCGGGATGCCGGCGAGGATCTCAAGAACGGGTTTGCCGTAAGCCCGCACTTTTGGCGACGCGTACTCGGCGAGATAGATGGCGGAGAGAAGCCCCAGAGGTCCTGCCACGCAAATGGCGATGAACGTGATGAGCAGCGTGCCCGTGAGCAGCGGCAGGAAGCCATATGCGGTCTTGATATCGCCCTGGTCGGCACGCATGGCGGCCTGCGGATTCCACTCGGTACCAAACAAGAAATCCGTGACCGTCGGCCGCCCTTTAATGTGCGGGTCGAAGAAGAAGCGCAGCGTCTCTGTCAGAACGGAAGCCACGATACCGATCGTCGTCAGGATGGCGACGGCGGCGCAGGCGATCAGTACGACGTTGACGACTTTTTCAAAGTGATTTCGCGCGCGGAACTGCGGCGAAATCAGACGAAATGCGATTGCGATTCCAAGAAGGGCCGCGGCAATGCCGGCTGCCAGAAGAATGTAGGCGCCCTGTGTGCTTGTGCTGTTGTAGCTGTCGGCTGCGGCGCGAAGTGCGTCGCTGGCTTCGCCGCTGTGCTGTCCGGCTGCAAGGTTGCGGATGTCACGCAAAGTCGCACCGGCGCGCATCGCATCAGCCTGCACGTCAGCAGGAAAATGAGATAGCGCGTTCGTTGCGGCCTCGTGGCTCAGGATTGGCGAGCCGAGCGCGAAAATCGCGATCATCGGAAAGATGACGAGCGAGGCGGCAAGAAGTCCGTGATACGTCGGGAGCGAATGAAGACGCTGGCGACCGTTTGCCGTGTTGGCAATCGCCGATGAACGTCTAACGGCGATGATGTAGGCCGCTAAGGTGAGGGCACAGAGTGCCGCAAAATAGGTAACGGTCATAAGAGCCAGACTACCCGCTCGGTGTGCACGTCCGCTGACAAGGCAGAGTGGCCGCAGCTGACATTCAGCTGCGGCCACTTGCCGATCATTTACTTGAGTTCGTCGCCCTTGAGCGGCGCCATTTCAAGCGCTGCGGTGCGAACCTTTTCAGCGTCTTCCTTTGGGAGCGCCACCAGGCCCTTCTTCGCCAGATAGCCATCCTCGCCGATCGCCTTGTCCGAGACGTACTCGGCGACAAACTTGTCGAGGCCGGTGATCACGCCGACGTGCTGCTTCTTCACGTAGATGTAAAGATCGCGCGCGCCCTTGTACTTGCCCGACGAAATGTTGTCGTAGTTCGGCTCGACGCCTTCGATTCCAACGCCGGCGATCTTCGCTGTATTCTCTTCCAGGAAAGAATAACCGAAGATGCCGTAGGCGTCCTTGTTGGCTTCCAGCTTCTGGACGATCACGTTGTCGTTTTCGCCGGCTTCGACGTACGCGCCATCCTTGCGAACCGACTTCCAGACTTTCTCGAAGTCTTTCGTCTTGTTCTCTTCGTCAGCCTTCTTCAAGGCCTTGAGCGAGTCGAAACCTTCGGCGCCCTTCTCCATGAACAGCTCGTGGAAGCTGTCGCGCGTACCCGAGGTCGGCGGCGGGCCGAGAACCTCGATCTTCACGTCGGGAAGCGAAGGATCGATGTCCGACCACTTCGTGTAGGGGTTGGCAACAAGCTTGCCGTCCTTATCGGGGACCTGCTCAGCAAGAGCCTGGAAAACCTGCTTGCGCGTCAGAGCGATCGGCTTGCCGCCCTTTGCGTGGGCGATGGTCAGGCCGTCGATGCCGACTTTGATTTCGACGATGTCGGTAACGCCGTTCTTGGCGCAGAGTTCGAACTCCGACTTTTTGATGCGGCGCGAAGCGTTCGTCGCGTCAGCCTTGTCGACGCCGACGCCTTCACAGAAGATCTTCATGCCGCCACCGGTGCCCGTCGATTCAACGATCGGCGTCTTGCCACCGGCCTTGCCGAACTCTTCGGCAACAGCGGTCGTAAACGGATAAACCGTCGAGGAACCGACAATACGGATCTGGTCGCGCGCGGCGGCAGCGCCTGCGAACGCGGCAACTGAAACGGCGGCAAGCGCCGCAACACTGGCCTTCTTATACATAGACACGATGTCTCCCTCATTCGGGTTGCGTTCCGGGTAGGTCGCTTCTGCGACCGGGGGTGCCGGGAACTCGGCGCATCAGCGCCACGAGCCTTCTAGACCCCGGAGACTATGGATTTGTGACAAGTTAATATATTGAAATACAATAATAATATTACAAGACCGGCAAGGTGACTCGAAACGTTGTGCCGTTGCCGATGACGGATTCGACGTGGAGTTCACCGCCGTGCCGGCTGAGAACGTGCTTCACGATCGCCAGACCGAGACCTGTGCCGCCGATATTGCGGCTGTGCTCGGCGTTGACCCTATAAAAGCGCTCTGTGAGGCGCGGCAAGTGCTCCGGCGCTATTCCGGGTCCGTCGTCGCGAATGGCGACCGTGTAGCGTGAGCGCGTGTTGCCTGCGTTCATCTCAACTTCGACACGTCCGTTGTCACGACCGTATTTTACTGCGTTTTCAAGCAGGTTCTGAAAGACCTGGAACAGTTCGTCTCGATCTCCGCGCACGACGTGCGGCGTTGTCGTCGCGGCGACGGTGATTTGCGCGCCGCGCTCGGCGACTACTGGCGCGAGCGACCTCACCACATCGGCGATGAGCTCCTCCAAAACCACGCTTCCCGTTGGCCGGAGGTTGGCTTTTTCCTCAACGCGACTCAACAGAAGAAGGTCGTCGATGAGGCGTGTCATGCGTTCGGCCTGGTCGGCCATAATCGTAAGAAAGCGTTTGCGTGCGGCTTCGTCGTTACGCGCCGGTCCTTGAAGCGTTTCGATGAAACCGCGCACGGATGCGAGCGGCGTTCGCAACTCGTGACTGGCGTTAGCAATGAAGTCGGAGCGCATTTCAAGAAGGCGCTGCTGCTCCGACAAGTCGCGTATCGTAATCAGAGCGCCACCAGTTGGCTCTTTGCCGTCGAGAGCGAGGGGTGCGACCGTTGCGACGAGGTGCCTGTCTGTGCCGCTGCGCGGCGCGAGGCGGGCGGTTGCCGTCTCTCCACGCTCAAGTGCGATTCGAACAGCCTCGATCAATTCCGGGTCGCGATTGGCGTGTTCCAGCGCGACGGAGCGATGAAGGCGTTCGAAAAGATCTTTGGAAGCGGCGTTGAAATGCATAATCGTTGACGATTTATCGACAACGATTGCGGGGTCGGGCAACGCGGCAACGATATCTTGCCAGTTGAGCGCGCCGCCGCGCGTCGCCTTCGGCCGTTCGCCCGCGCTCTGGGGCTCGACTTCACCGGAGGCCATTCTGAATGCGTTGGCGATTGCTGCTCCGGCTGCGGCGGCCGCGGGGATGACGACGAGCAGCACAATCGGGTGCTCGAGCTGGGGCCACAGGGCGATGACGGCGAGAAGGAGAGCGAGTGCGACACAGGCAATCACTGTCCAAATGACCGCGGGATCGCCCGTCATCCATCGCGCTTTGTCAGTTGGCATCGGGCGGCGATCCTTCACTGCACCCGCGTGCCTTCACCTCGCCCGGCGCGTGGCGCGCGTCGCGGGCTTTCGGGATGTTTCGCGCGATGATGATCGCGAAGAAGCGGGATCTTCGGCGCCAAGCCGCACCTGGCGCGAACTGTCGGCCGCGAGGTCGGCGAGCGTGTGCTGGTCCAGCACCGAAATGAAGGCCGCAAGCGCATCATCGAGCAGGACATTGATGGGACCCGGCGACTTATCCTTCGAACGGGGCGTCGATGCCCCTTCGACCTGAACGTGCGTCACTTCGACGGCGCGGACGACGTCGCCGATCTTGATGTCGGCCGCAGGCAGCGCAAGTTTGACGCCGCCGCTCGGGCCGCGCACGGGCGCCAGGAAGCCGGCGTGCGAAAGAATGTGTACGATTTTGAATACGTTCTGTTTCGTGACGTCGAGGCGGCTGGAAATTTCGGCGACCTTTACCAACCGGTCGCCCGCTTCGGCACAGTCGATCAGAATTCGGATGGCATGCCCGGTCTGCTTCGTCAGTCGCATGTCTTCGCCTTGCATGCAGCGCGTAGCGCGGTTGCGCTCGCAGTGCTTGTTTCACGATTTTGCCGGGTGAGGCAAGGGCGACGCTCGCTTAGGGCCTGAAGTTAATTTGCGGGTGTACGCATTGGCCTCTTGACCGCTCAAAGTTCATGCACGGTGCCAAGCCGTTCAAACCCATCCGTGGCCGGCCAAATCTTCCTCGCGGTCGACGTCGAAATAGGCGCCCGGATCATCGGTTGTCACGGCGAGACACCGATCAGAATATTGGGCGAGGAGGGCCTTTGCGCCAGTATCGCCAGACAATCCCTGCAGGTCTCTAAAAAACGATTTTGGCCAGACGACGGGGTGGCCCTGGCGCTCGTTTTCACCATTTCCCCGGGGGAAGACTATGGTGTCTCCGCGATGTTGTTCAAATGCGGTAATCATCCGGTCGATGAGCTGGGTGGACATACCGGGCATGTCGGCGAGCACGACGGCCGCTCCGTCGACCGCCGGGGAGAGGGACGCGATGCCTGAACCGAGGGATGCGGAAAGCCCTTTGTCGGCGTCGTGCGCGATCACTGCGCGCCAAGGACCGTCGCCAGCCGCCGCGATCAGATCTTGGCCGCCGGGCGCGGCCACCAGCGCGATCTCGCTCGCGCGAGATCGGGATGCCGCCAGGGCGACACGCCGGATCAGGGCGACGCCGTCTATTAGGGTCAGCAGTTTGTTGCCCCGCTTAAATCGCGAAGACTGGCCGGCGGCTAGGATGATCGCTGCAACGTTCATTGCGCCGGCCCGCGGAAGGCGGAAATGATTTCCGCAAGAATGGACACCGCGATTTCGCCGACCGTCACTGCGCCAATGCGCAATCCGACCGGGGCGTGGACACGGGCGATGTCGGCTTGTGAGAAGCCGGTTTGCATCAGGCGCTCGCACCTTTTCGCGTGCGTCTTGCGAGATCCAAGCGCGCCGATGTACCGGCAGCGACTCCTCAACGCCAAGGCGAGAGCCTCGTCGTCGATGTGATCGACATGGGTGAGGGTCACAACGGCTGAGAAGCTGTCGTTGGCGAGATCTTGAAAATCGTTGCCATCCGGCCAACGCGCCACAAGATGATCGCCGTCAAAGCGCGC
>CADECN010000131.1:0-7391 GCA_902825785.1 uncultured Hyphomicrobium sp.
GGCCATGAACGTCGCATAGCAGTTATGCTTGAACGCCGCCTCGCGGATCGTGCGCTTGAAGAGAAAAACCTGATCGGCAAGGTCGACCGGATCGCCGTGCAGGAGGTTGATTTCGAGCTGCGCGGCGCCGCCTTCCTGAATGATCGTATCGATTTTCAGATACTGGCGCTCCGCGAATTCGTAGATGTCGTCGACGATCTTGTCATACTCGTCGACGGCACCCAGACTGTAGGCCTGCCGGCCGGCGCCCTTGCGTCCCGACCGCCCCGTTGGCGGTTCCAGAGGATAGTCCGGATCGGGGTTCGTCTTGGTCAGATAAAACTCCAGTTCGGGCGCGACGACTGGCTTCCATCCCTCCTGGCGATAGAGGTCGACGATGTGCTTCAGAACGTTGCGCGGTGCGATCTCGACCGGCTCCCCGCTCTGCCACTCGGCGTCGTGGATGACCTGCGCCGTCGGACTAGACGCCCAGGGTGCCGGCCGGATCGTACGCAGATCGGGCACCATCATCAGGTCGCTCTCGGCATAGAGCTGCTGCCCGTCCTCCTCGAACCCGACGTAGTCGCCCGTAATGGTCTGGTGAAAGATGGAGATGGGTAGGTGCACGGCGTCCAGCCGCACGAATTTCTCGGCCGGCATCGTCTTGCCGCGCGCCACGCCCGCGATGTCGGGCACCGCGCAATCGATCTCCTCAATACTGTGGGCGCGCAGCCAAGCGCGCAATGTCTCGGGCGTAGCTCCGACGCCGAAGCCGTCCGTCTGGACGGTCGAGGAATCGTTGGGGGGAGGCATGTAATACACCTGATAGGATTGCCCGCGCGGTGCGGACTTTTATGCATTGCCGGCGCGCTGACCCGTATCGGCGGATGCCGGCAGGCGGGTCTGCTGGGAGGCGTTTAACCATCCCTTCTGGCCAGTCCGCGCATTGTCACCACAGAATTTGACGGACCTCAAGGTACACTCTGGCGTCGTCGATTGGATTGGGACCGCGGTTCCGACGTTACGCATGCCTGTTGCCTAGTCGCTTTGGCGCGTGAGCGATCAGGAAAGGTGCGATTGCCACGCTGCAGCCACCGGCAAAGTATTATTCGCTCGGGATCGGGTTGTGCAGGTGCGCAGTTCTGAGCAACAATGGTCAGTGCTTGCTCGAGCCGCGGAAGGTCCCGCGACCGGAGAAACGTGGGCAGCCACGGGTGCACCTGGCGCCTGATCGGCAGCCCCATGGAGGACGATCAATGATCAAGTTAAGTAAAGCCGCGTGGGCCGCCACGCTGCTCCTGGCGGCTGCGGCCGGCGTTACAGCCGTCACCGCCAATGCCGCTGACCGCGAAGTCCGCATGTACAATTGGTCGGACTATATCGACCCGACCATCCTTGAGGACTTCACGAAAGAGACGGGCATCAAGGTCATCTACGACGTATTCGACAGCAACGAAGTGCTGGAGACAAAGCTGCTCGCCGGCAAGA
This sequence comes from uncultured Hyphomicrobium sp., assembly GCA_902825785.1. Classification (GTDB taxonomy): domain Bacteria; phylum Pseudomonadota; class Alphaproteobacteria; order Rhizobiales; family Hyphomicrobiaceae; genus Hyphomicrobium_B. The sequence goes on from CADECN010000131.1 coordinate 1,468, forward strand.
CCGGCTACGATATCGTCGTACCCACCGCTTCATTCCTGTCCCGTCAGATCAAGGCAGGCGTTTTCCAGAAGCTCGACAAATCAAAGATTCCAAACATCTCGAACAACTGGCCCGAGGTCTACAATCGGGTCGCAATCTATGATCCAGGCAACGAGTACGCGCTGAACTGGATGTGGGGCACGACCGGCGTCGGCTACAACGAAGCAAAAATTCTGGAACGTATGCCGGACGCGCCGGTCAATTCGCTCGACATGGTCTTCAAGCCCGAGATCGCTGCGAAGTTCAAGGATTGCGGCATCTACGTGCTCGATTCTCCGGAAGACATTCTTCCGGTGGCGCTCAACTACCTCGGCATCGACCCGAATACGACCAAGCCCGAAGACTTCGCGAAGGCCGAAGAGCTGATGTCTAAGCTTCGCCCGAACGTGAAGAAGTTCCACTCGTCCGAGTACATCAACGCGCTTGCCAATGGCGACATCTGTATGGCGCTCGGCTGGTCCGGCGATATCCTTCAGGCGGCGTCCCGTGCGGAAGAGGCTAAGAATGGGCAGGTTGTAAAATTCAACATTCCCAAGGAAGGCACCCAGATGTGGTTCGACATGATGGCGATCCCCGCCGATGCCGAGCACGTCGAGGAAGCTCATATTCTGCTGAACTATCTCAACAAGCCGGAAGTCATGGCGAAGGCTTCGAACTTCATCAGTTTCGCCAACGGCAATCTCGCGTCGCAGAAGTTCATAGACGAGTCGGTGCTGAAGAACCCGGCCGTTTATCCGGACGCAGAGACGTTGAAAAAGCTCTACGTCAAGACGACGTGGGACAACAAAACCCAGCGTCTCGTGACCCGAATGTGGACGAAGATAGTGACCGGACATTAGCTTTTGAAACCGCGCCAGAAAGCACACTGGCGCGGTTTTTCTTTGCAGCCACGAAAACCGCAGGCCGGTATCAGGGGACATCATCATGACTGTTGCGACCGCTTCCCAGTCGACTCCCACCTTGACACCGCGCGCCGGTCCGCGGACCGCCGCGCCGCAGTCTGGCTTTGCGCCGTGGAACGACCCCAAGAAACCGCCGATCGTGCGCTTCGAAGGCATCACCAAGCGCTTTGATGATTTCGTAGCGGTCAAGAACATCACGCTCGACATTTACGAGCGCGAATTCTTCGCCCTTCTCGGGCCGTCCGGGTGCGGAAAGAGCACGCTTCTGCGGATGCTCGGCGGCTTCGAAAAGCCCACCGAAGGCAAAATCATCGTAGCCGGTCAGGACATCACCGATATGCCGCCTTATGACCGGCCGGTGAACATGATGTTCCAGTCCTATGCCCTCTTCCCGCACATGACCGTTGAAGGCAACATCGGCTTCGGCCTGCGCCAGGAAGGCATGCCCAAGGACAAAATCGCCGAGCGCGTCGACGAGGCGATGGGCATGCTCGAACTCAGGCAATTCGCCAAGCGCAAGCCGAACCAGCTCTCCGGCGGCCAGCAGCAGCGCGTCGCGCTTGCCCGCGCCATCGCCAAGAAGCCCCGCATCGTGCTCCTCGACGAACCGCTCGGCGCGCTCGACAAAAAACTGCGACAGCAGGCGCAGTTCGAGCTGATGCGCATTCAGGAGACGACGGGGACGACCTTCATCATCGTCACCCACGACCAGGAAGAAGCCATGACGGTCGCAAGCCGCATCGCCGTCATGGACAAGGGCGATCTGGTGCAAGTGGCGACCCCGGGCGACATCTACGAGAACCCCAAGACGCGCTACATTTCCGGCTTCATCGGCGACGTCAATCTTTTCGAGGGCAAGGTGTCGGCGGTGGCCGACGGCTGCGTCGAAATCGAAAGCACCGAGGGCAGCAAGCTCAAGACCCGCAGTGCCGAACCGGTCAGCGTCGGACAGCAGGTATGGCTGGCGCTCCGGCCGGAGAAGATTCGCATTTCCCACGACCAACCCTCAAGCACCGTCAACGCCATTCCCGGCAAAGTCGAGGACATCGGCTATCTCGGATCGATCTCGCACTACCACGTCCGAACCGCCGGAGGACAGCGGATCACGGCGTTGCGCGCCAACGCGGCCCACGCTGTGGAGCGCTCGATAAGCTGGGAAGATAGCGTTTGGCTCGACTGGCCGGTCGACGCCGGTGTTGTTCTAACGCGCTGAGGGTCACATGAGCAGTTCGAGCAGTCCCGACATCCGACGCTGGTATGTGATCGCGGCTCCCTACCTCTGGCTGCTGATTTTCTTCCTCATACCGTTCTTTGTCGTATTCAAGCTTTCGCTGTCGGACGTCGCGACGGCAATTCCGCCCTACACGCCGATCTTCAGCTGGTCGACCGGAATATGGGAATTCTTTTCCCAGCTCGACTTCGAGAACTACACCTTCATCTTCGGCGACCCGCTCTACATCAATGCCTACTTCTCAAGCGTGAAGATCGCCGCCGTCGCCACGTTCCTCACGCTCCTGGTCGCGTATCCCATGGCCTACGGCATGGCGCGTGCGCCAAAAGCCTGGCAGCCGACCTTGATGATGCTCGTCATCCTGCCGTTCTGGACTTCGTTTCTGATCCGCATCTACGCCTGGATTGCCATCCTGAAGCCTGAGGGCTTCGCAACCCTTTTCCTGACCAAGCTCGGCATCATCAGCGAGCCGCTGCAGATCATGAATACGACGACCGCCGTCTACATCGGCATCGTCTATTCCTATCTGCCATTCATGCTGCTGCCGCTGTACGCCAGCCTCGAGAAAATCAATCCTTCGTTGCTTGAGGCGGCGCAGGACCTCGGCTCCCGGCCTTGGCGCTCGTTCTGGCAGGTCACGTTCCCGCTGTCGCTGCCGGGCGTGTTCGCCGGCTGCCTTTTGGTCTTCATTCCAGCCGTCGGCGAGTTCGTCATCCCCGATCTGCTCGGTGGATCGGACACGTTGATGATCGGCAAGACGCTCTGGACCGAATTCTTCAACAATCGCGATTGGCCGCTGGCATCCGCCGTCGCCGTCCTGCTGTTGTTCGTGCTGATCGTTCCGATCGTGATCTTCCAGCGGCAGCAACAGCTTGAGCGTGAGGCCGGACGATGAAAACGCGGTTCTCCTGGTTCAATCTGACGTCGATCACATTCGGCTTCGCGTTCCTCTACATCCCGATCCTGCTGCTGGTGATCTATTCGTTCAACGAGTCGAAGCTCGTCACCGTATGGGGCGGCTTTTCGACGAAGTGGTACGGTTCGCTGCTGCAGAACCAAGCCTTGATGGACGCGGCGTGGGTGACGATCCGCGTCGCCGTCGTCTCGGCAACGATCGCAACCGCGCTCGGCACGCTCGCGGCCATTACGCTGGTCCGGATGGGGCGCTTTCCAGGCCGGACGCTGTTTTCCGGCATGATCTTCGCGCCGCTCGTCATGCCGGACGTGATCATCGGCCTGTCGCTCCTGCTGATGTTCGTTGCGATCGGCTTCGATCGCGGCTTCTGGACCATCACGCTCGCCCATATCACCTTCACGATGTGTTATGCGGCGGTCGTCGTGCAGGCCCGCCTGCAGGACTTTGACAAGTCCGTCGAGGAGGCGGCGATGGATCTCGGCGCCACGCCGGTCAACACGTTCTTCCAGATAACCCTGCCTATCATCGCGCCATCCGTCATTTCGGCTTGGCTTTTGGCCTTTACGCTATCGCTCGACGACCTTGTTTTGGCGAGCTTTGCAACCGGGCCAGGTGCGACGACGCTGCCGATGAAGATCTACAGCCAGGTGCGTCTAGGCGTGACGCCTGAGATCAACGCGATCTCGACCATCCTGATCGGTATCGTCACGGTTGGCGTGCTGACGGCGGCCTATATCACCAAGCGTCAGACCGACAAGGCGGAGCGTGAACGGCGCCGGGCTTTCGGCGCGACCGGTTAACGCGACGCTACATCGTGTTGCGCGAACGGTGCGGGAAGGCTATTCGTCCCGCACCGTGACCGCACAAAGCCACATCAACTCCTACTACGCCGCCACGCTCAACGACACGACGCGCCATCCGCGCCTCGAAGGCACGGTAAAGGCAGACGTCTGCATTGTCGGTGGCGGCTTCTCCGGAATCGCGACCGCACTGACGCTTGCCGAGCGCGGATACAAGGTCGTCCTACTCGAAGCCGAGCGGATCGGTTGGGGTGCCTCTGGTCGCAACGGCGGCCAGCTGATCGCCGGCATGAGCGGCGAGGGAGCGATCAAGCGCCAGTACGGCGCGAAGGGCGCAAAGTTTCTGCGCGACATTCGCTACCGCGGCCACGAAATCATCAAGGAACGGATCGCGCGCTACGCAATCGACTGCGATCTGAAACCGGGTTGGATGGAAGTCGCCGCCCGCGTCAAGCACATGGACGGCCTGCGCGCCTACGTTGAGGAACGCCGCGCCGAAGGCGACGGCGATCATCTCGAACTGATCGAGAAGGCGAACCTTCCCGAAGTTCTCGGCACGACGGAATATCACGGCGGTTACGTCGACCCGATGAGCGGCCACCTGCACGGGCTCAACCTTTGCCTTGGCGAAGCACGCGCAGCGGCGGCACTCGGCGTGCAAATATTCGAGCAGAGCTCCGTGACCGCGCTCGCCGGCGGCAGCAAACCATGGGTTCGCACCGCAAACGGGCAAGTCGATGCAAATGCCGTCGTAATCGGCGGCGAGATCTACGAGCGCTTCGGGCAGCCCAAGCTGCGCGGCCTGATGTTCCCGACCGGGAGCTACATCATTGCCACCGAGCCGCTCGAGCCGGAACTTGCGAGCAGCATCAACCCGCGCGACCTCGCCGTCGCCGACAGCAATATGATCCTCGATTACTTCCGGCTGTCCGCCGACAAGCGCATGCTCTTCGGCGGTCGCTGCAATTATTCGAATCGCGATCCGGGCGACATCGCCGCGACCCTGAAACCGCGTCTTACGCAGATCTTCCCGCAACTCGCCGGCACGCGGATCGACTACGCCTGGGGCGGTCGCATCGGTATCGTGATCAACCGCGTGCCTGCGATTGGCAGGCTAGAGCCCAACCTCTACTACCTGCAGGGTTATTGCGGGCATGGGATCAACACGACCCACATCGCGGGCGAGATCGTGGCCGACGCGATTTCGGGAACGTTCGAGCGCTTCGATATGTTCGACAAAATTCGCCACATCCGCCTGCCGCTTTCGGGCTGGGCCGGCAACCAGATGCTGGCGATCGGAATGATCTACTACCGGATCAAGGATCTGCTTTAGCGGGCAGGGGCGACCGACCCCTGTCGGCCTACCACTTGAGCAGCTTCGCGCCGATCGCGGCGCCGAGCGCCACCACGATGGCGACGCCGGCGACGTACCAGACCGCAACGAACATCGGGCTGTCATCGACGCAGAACGAGGCATAGAGCGTTGCGCCGATCGCGCCAGACAAAAGTCCGGCCGCCGCACCTGCCGCCACGGGATGAACGGTGGCGCCCTGCTTCAACGCATAGAGCATTGCCGCAAGCGGCGCCAACGACAGGATCGGAATGTACTTCATGCAGGCGCCCGGCATGGTGCCGAGCGCACTGTGCGCCCAGAAGTCGGACGGCACCGCGAGCATCTCAAGCCCGACCGCAGCCGCCAGCAGCGCGATAGGAATGCCAAGCATCCAAGCCAACGCCCGCGCGTCGCCGTCGGGACGCGCCAGCTGCCTTACCAGGAGCAGGGCCGGAATTGCCAGCGCGAGCGTGAAAACGAACTTGAACATGAAGCGCGGATCGCTGGTGATTGCGTGCAGGAAGTCCGAACGCATCGAGAGCATGCCGAAGAAAACGCCGGCCGCCAGAACGGCGCCCGCAACGAGCGCCAGCCATACCGTGGCGCTGATGGGTGGTTTGACGGTGCCGGCATCCGCAGCCAGCGCTTTGATGAGGTCGTCGGTCTTCATTTGTCGCGCTCCCGATAGATCACGGCCAGCGCC
>CADECN010000131.1:7401-9214 GCA_902825785.1 uncultured Hyphomicrobium sp.
GCCTTGAGGCTACGGTGCAGCGAGACGCGCACGGCCACTTCCGACATGCCGAGCCGTTCCGCGACCTCGCGCGCCGAGCGGCCGTCGATGGAGATCGCGCGGACGATGTCGCGATTGCGCTCGGAAAGTCCGTCGAGGACCTTGCCGAGATCGTGCGCAGCGATGGCATCCTCGCCACCGCTCGACTCCAGCGTCTCGAGCAAGCCATCGATTGCAACTTCTCCGCGCCGTCCGCGCTTGCGCAAATCGTCGATCATCTTGTTGCGGGCGATTGCGATGATCCACGGACCCAAAGGCTTGCTCTGGTCCCATGTGTGCCGTTTCAGGTGGATGGCCAGCAACACGTCCTGCACCACATCCTCGACATCGTCGCGCGCCGTCCCGACACCGGCAAAGCCGCGCCGTACGACGCCCCGCAGGGCCCGCGAAAGGTGGGCGAGAAGCCGCTTGTAGGCAGCCTCATCCCCGCCGATCGCGGCGCGCATCAGGGAAGACCACTCCTCGTCTTGCGCCTTCCAGCTCAAACACGCCTCGTTCGATGGTTGTTCGTCGCAAACGGTGCAATTGTTACGCGGCCGGGGGCGACAGATCTTTGGCTGTTTCCAGGCGGCTCTTGGCCGCCATAGAGCAGAGCGTTCCGGTCGGCGGCAAGCGCCTTTTCGCCGCTCACGTTAATGGCCGGGGCTAGATCCCGTGGACGGCCGCCCAGACGATCGCCACGTAGGTGAGGCCGTGGAGCATCTGGTCGAAGCCGATCGTCCACCAGAAGGCCGCATCCCGTACCGTCCAGCCCTTCACCCTAACCAATGTCTCTTTGGCCCAATCGATGTGATAGTGGATGATGAATTCGGCGGCCAGCAGCAGGGCGATCGTCCTGCCTCCGATACCTGTCAGAATGAGAAAGACGGGCGCGGTGAGCGCGATGTGGGTTAGGGCGTGCGTAATGCCGCCAAGCGCGCCGTAGGTCCCCTTCTGATGTCGCTGAGCTTTCGTCTGCAGCAGGAAGTCGGCGACCCAGTGCTTGATCAAGAGATAGGCGATCGCCGCGAGAACGGCGTCAACCGGTGATAGATTTGCCCAAACCCGCATCCGTGGACCTTATTCAGCGCCGGCCGCATTGTCCGGGCGCGTATCCTTGTTCGTCCACCACTTCCCCAAAGCGTAAGGTAATGCCGTTAACCTGCTTGTGCTGTTCCCCAGGGAACACCCCGATATTGGCCCACCGGCTACCGCGGATATCATGTGGGCGTCATGTTGGTGCCGGTTAACACGCCCTGCACCCCAACGAGCAGGATTTGCACACCGATACAGAGCAGCAGGAAGGCCGCCAGGCGGGTGAGAACCCTCGCCCTCTCGGTGCCGAGAAGGCTCACGACCCGATCCGCCGAGGCATAGAAAACGCCGACAAGAAGCGCGACCACGAGTGCTGCTGCCGAAACGCCCGCAAAGAACGGCAAGAGCTCGGTCAACCCCGCGGTCGGCCGGCTCGCGCTAAGTGCGATCGCAACAGAGATTGTGCCAGGCCCGGTCGTGAAGGGCATCGTCAGAGGGAAGAACGCGACGTCGTCGGAAGCCGCAGCGGGCGCCGCCTGCTGTTGTTTACGGCCCTCTGTCTGCTCGTTTGACAGGAGCATCTCCCACGCGCTCGCGGCCACCACGAGGCCGCCCGCGATCCGCAGGGCGTCGATGCTGACCCCGAAAAAGCTCATGACTGTCGCGCCGATCCAAAGCGCGCACAGCATGACCATTGCCGAATAGAAGGCCACCCGCCAAGCGAGGCGCACGCGGTCGCTGTGTGGCCGATGCCCGGTCA
>CADECN010000132.1 GCA_902825785.1 uncultured Hyphomicrobium sp.
TTTCCTGTTGTTATTGGGAATTGTTCCCGATGGGGGTTTCGCGGATGAAACGCCGCGCGAGTTGGCGATTTTTCGCGATTGTCCGCAGTGTCCGGAACTTGTCGTCGTGCCCGGATCGCACGGGCCGACCAAGATTGGCTCTCCAGAGGATGAAGCCGGGCGTATCGGAAACGAGACGGAAACCGCGATCGAAGTCACGTCCTTCGCGATGGGCAGGTTCGAAGTGACTGTCGCCGAGTATCTGGCATGTGTTGACGGCAACGGTTGCGCCGAACCGGAATGGCGAGATCCAAAAAGCCCTCACCACATCACGCAAGGCACGAGCCGGTATTACCGTAATTTGGGATCAGCGATTACCGATCCGAAGCAACCGATCACCGGCGTCAGTCATAATGACGCCGTCGCTTATGCAGCGTGGTTAAGTAGCAAAACAGGTAAGAAGTATCGATTGCCGTCGGAAGCCGAGTGGGAGTATGCGGCGCGCGCTGGTGCCGCCGGCGCCTACTGGTGGGGAAGCGGCGTAGTTGGGGACAATGGTGAGCCCATGGCCCACTGTCGTGGCTGTGGATCAGGCTTCGATGGCAAGGGCGCGGCTCCCGTTGACAGTTTGAAACCAAACCCCTGGGGCCTCTACAACACGCTTGGAAACGTCTGGGAGTGGGTCGCGGACTATTATTGCGAGGACAATTCCGATCGCCCTAAGGATGGCAGTGCGCGCCTCGCGGACGACTGCCGCGTAAAAGACGCAGATGGGTTGAGAGTCCTCCGCGGCGGTTCGAGCTTTTACGACGCCGACAAGGCTCGGGCGGCGTCCCGACTCAGGAACTATTCCAGCTTCCGCAATTTCAGCGTGGGCGTTCGCATCGCGCGCGATCTCGACAAACGATAACGCCAAACTCCGTTTCGGGATTTTTCCTGGCAACATCTGGGAACTTATCTCGATATATTCTTCGGTATTTGAGCGTTATAACATCGCGTAATTTCATCCTGGCAGTTGAATCAGCGATGTCCCTTAGGCTGCAGCTGCTCGGCACGTTTGCTCTGGTCTTGATCGGCACGCTGGTGCTGGCGACATGGCTCACGTACCGACACGCGCTGAACAAAATCGAAACAGAAATGGTGGCGGCCATCGATGTCGGCGCGCGCATCGCGCACAATGCCGTCGATGATAGCGAAGAAGTCGTCAATCCACGACGACGGCTCGAACTTCTGGTGGCGGATTTCGACGGCGACCGACATCTACAAGCTTACATCGTAGAGCCGGACGGCACGGTTGCTGTCAGATCGAAAGTGGCGTCGGAGGGACGTCACGTGCCGCAGTGGTTTTTGAACCTTCTGGCATGGAAATCAGATCCGATTGAACTCGAAATGCCCGCCGAGTTCGCCAATATGGGCCGGCTTACGCTCGAAGCAGACCCGCGTAACGAAATCGGGGAGGTTTGGAGCGACATCCTGCTCTTTGCGAAGATCCTGTCGTTTTTCGGCCTGACGGGAATTCTCGTTACTCTTTACATTCTTGGCCGCGCGCTCAGGCCGCTACAGAGATTGACCGCTGCGTTCCAGCGGATCGGGGCCGGCGATTACCGGCCACGGATTTCCGAGAGCGGATCGCGCGAACTCGTCGAGTTGGCGCGCGGCTTTAACCACATGGCTGGTCGCCTGTCGGAGATGGAGCAGCGAAACGACCGCCTGCGTTCACATCTTGATACGTTCCAAGAGGAAGAGCGAACGGAACTTGCACGCAATCTGCATGACGACGTTAGCCCTTTGCTCTTTTGCATCGACGTCGATGCGATGACGGTTCGTCGCCAAGGCGAGTCTGCGGGCGATGACATCATCGTGGAGCGGGCAAAGGCCATTCAAGCCGCGGTCGATGAGCTCAAAGTCAACGTCAAGGGCATCCTAAGCGACTTGCGGCCTTCGTCACTGCACGCTTTGACACTTAAGGATTCAATTGATGATGTCGCCGCTTTCTGGATTGCTCGCCATCCGTCGGTCGAAATCCTAAACCGCGTTCCCTTAGCTGGATGGGGTGCAAAGATCGACGATGCGATCTTGAGCATCGTGCGCGAAAGCGTCAGCAACGCACTGAAACATGCGCGTCCAACGCGCATTGCCATATCGGCGATCGATCTCGGCGCCAGCGTCGCGCTGCGCGTCGACGACAACGGCGGTGGCTTGAAGCGCCCCATCACAGACGGCGGCTTCGGGATACTTGGAATGAAGGAGCGGGCGTCACGACTGGGCGGCAAGCTCAGTGTCACGCGCACCGCGGATGGGTCCGGCGTGCTTGTCGAAGCGGACCTGCCAATCGAGGGCGCGAAAGTGGATCGCACAAATACAACAGATCAGATGGAGATGACGGCAGCATGCGGATCTTGATCGTTGACGACCATGCCGTGCTGCGGGAAGGCGTCCGGCGGCTTTTGAGCACAATTCCAAACGTGGAGTTTCTGGAAGCGGGAAACGCGTCCGACGCGCTCGTCCAATTCCGCAGGCACCAGCCGCACGTGACGGTTCTGGATGTCAATCTTGAGGGCAGCAGCGGACTTGAGCTGCTGCAACGGTTGCGCGGCGAACAGAGAGGTGCGCGCATTGTCATGTTCACCATGCACTCTGAACAGACCTATGCCTTGCGCGCGATCCGGGCCGGAGCGATGGGTTACGTGAGCAAGAGCGCGCCGCTCGAAGAGCTATTGACCGCGGTCAAACGCGTCGCCGAGGGCGATCGATATCTCGACCGAAATTTGGCAAGCGATTTGGCATTTTCGCCCGGAGCCAGCGATGATCCGTTCTCAAAACTGTCGAATAGGGAAGTCGAGATTCTTCGTCTGCTTGGCGAAGGCAAAAGCCTTAGCCAAATAGCCAATACCTTTGGCATTGCGTATAAAACGGTTGCCAACTCTTGTAGCCGTCTCAAGACAAAGCTTGGCCTGGAGCGCACGACCGATCTCATCCGTGTTTCGCTCGAGAGCCGCAATCGGTGATCTGACAACCGGCATGCCAGCTTCCGACGATCGTCGGATGCGGTAATGGTCACAGCCCATCACAACGCAGTGAGGGGGATCGTGGGTCGGGCAAATAGGGAACTCCTCCCATCGCGATGGCGCCGGGACAATCATAAACCCTCATTGCTTGCACTTGTTGCCGGACGCTGAGATGGCCTTTCCTCCATTGGTCTTTTTCAGCGCCCGGCGCTTTTTTTTGCATTTTTTTCGGTGGCGCGTTTGCGCCGCATTCGAACAGATCGCGCGATTTCAAGAATCGGTGATCGGGATATGATCCTGCTTAGAACGGGAAGTCGTCCCGTGGCGTGCAATGCTCTCGAACGTGAAAGTGGGGCGCTTGCCACTTTCGTAGGGTGATCGTCTCAAAGCGAAAACTCTCCAAATCTGGCCAAGTGTAAGCCGCCGCCCCGCAAGAAGGGCGTCGATAACAACAGCTGCGATGCGGAATTTTTCCCGCAAACGCTATGGCGATTCTGGCTGCTAGTTGGCTTCAGGCCACAGCGGCGGCCGGCAAAAAATGGAGAGGAAGCGCATGAACTACCGAAGGACGTTAGCCTTGTCGGGTCTTGCGATCGCTTGGCTCGGCATGACCGGACCAGCATTGGCGAATGACGAGGTGGATAAGCGCGCGGCGAACCCAAATGAGTGGGGTGCACCGGGCCGCGATAACCATTTGACGCGGCATAGTCCGCTCAAAGACATCACCACAGGGAACGTCGGCAAGCTGCAAATGATGTGGTCGCAGTCGACCGGCGCACTTCGCGGCCAGGAAGGCCAGCCGGTCGTGATCGAAGACGTCAGCGGCAAGCCCATGATGTTCTTCGTTTCGGGCTGCCCCGAAATGTCAAAGTGCAACATCGTTCAGGGCCTCGACTTGTCCGACCCGGATCATCCCAAGCAGATCTGGAATTACGTTAAGCAAACGGATCGCGATGAATCGGCCGTCCCGCGCGCTTGCTGCGATACGGTCAACCGCGGCCCGGCATACGCCGACGGGAAGGTTATCTTCGCGACACTCGACGGCTTCCTGATCGCACTTGAGGCTACGACGGGTAAGGAAGTCTGGGTCGTCAAGCACGCTTATCCGGATAAGGGCGAAACGATAACGAATGCTCCGCTCATTGCGGAAAATCTCGTCATCATCGGCTTCGGCGGTGACGAGTTTGCCGCGCGCGGACGCGTGACGGCGTACAACATCGCCGATGGCAAGGAAGTCTGGTCGTGTCATTCGACCGGTTCGGACAAGGATGTCTGCCTGACGGCAGATACAAACAAGGCAAATCCTCACTACGGCACTGCCGGACAGGACCTCGGCATCAAGACGCATGTTGGCGAGGACTGGAAGATCGGCGGCGGCGCTGCCTGGGGCTGGTTCAGCTACGATAGCGATCTGAAGATGGTCTATTACTCGACCGGCAACCCCGGTCTGTGGAGCCCATCGTACCGTTGCTCGAAGAAAACCCATGATGAATGCAACACGGGTGAATTCGACAACAAATGGTCGATGACGATCTTCGGGCGCAAGGTCGATACCGGCGAAGCGGTGTTCGCGTATCAGATGACGCCGTTCGATCAGTGGGACTACGATGGCGTGAACGAGAACATTCTCGTCGACATGGACGTCGACGGGAAAAAGCGCAAGACGCTGGTTCACTTCGACCGCAACGGCTTTGCCTATGTAATGGATCGTGTCGACGGAACGCTTTTACGTGCGAACAAGTACGTCACGGTTGACTGGGCGGAGAAGGTCGATTTGAAGACCGGCCGTCCGGTGAAGGTCCAGAAGCATTCGCCGCTCGAGCTTGGCCGCAACGTCGCGGCATGCCCGTCGGCGATGGGCGGCAAGGATCAGCAGCCCTGCGCGATCGATCCGAAGGAACCCAACATCGCGTACTGCCCGACCAACAACTGGTGCATGGAGCTGGAGCCGCAAGAGCGCAGCCACACGCAACAGGGCACGGTCTACGTGTTCGCGAACGTCTACATGTTCCCGGAGAAGCCGGGCACAACTGGCAAGATCAAGAAGTTTGACGTCTTGACCGGCAAGACCGAGTGGGAAATTCCGGATCCCTATCCGAACTGGGGCGGTACGTTGGTTACCGACGGCGGCCTGATGTTCTACGGCTCGCTGGGCGGCGACTTCCGCGCGGTCGACCGCAAGTCCGGCAAGGTTCTGTGGAGCCGCAAGCTCGCGTCGGGCTCGATCGCAAACCCGATCACCTACAAGATCAAAGGCAAGCAATATGTCTCGATCTTGTCGGGTATCGGCGGATGGATCGGCGTTCCGGTGACAGCCGGTCTCGATCTTAGCGACAAGTTCGGTGCGATCGGCGCGACGGCTATGACAAAGGCCGCCAACCTGGACAAGATTCCTCAGGGTGGCACGCTCTTCACGTTCCGCGTCGTGGAATAGCTTGATCTAACACAAGGTTCGTGGACGCCCGGTGAACGGAAACCGGGCGTCCATAACTGCTGCGCTCAAGTGCAACCGCAGATGCGGGCTTTCGACGACACCTGTGCCGGCCACGCATCGGCCATCGCAAGTTAAGATCATGGTCATTGAGCTTATGCGGCATGCCTTCTTCGATCGTCCGCGAATTGCAGCGTTCGCCTGCGTGTCTGCAGCGGCTATTTGCAACGCCCCGGTTGTTCGCGCGGAAGCGGTTACGCCGGCACTAAAAGGTGCCTTCTCCCGCCTTGAGGCGCAGTTGCCATTGACGGCCGGTGACCATACGGCACTTAAGAAAGCCGCTGCCGAGCGCAAGGTTACCTCGCTGCGCGTTTGCGGAGATCCTGGCAACCTCCCGCTGTCGGACATCAACCGCGCCGGATTTCAGAACAAGATCATCGAACTGGTTGCAGCCGAGATGGACGCATCCGTCAGCTATTTCTGGCGGCCCTATCTCATGCGCGGAATCACGCGCCAGACGTTCGATACAAACGATTGCGACATTCTTCTCGATATGCCGATCGGTTTCGAGCAGATCATTACGACGACGCCGGTCTACAAGACGACGTATGTGCTTGCCTATCGCAACGATCGAAACATTCACGTCAAAAATCTCGATGATCCGGTGCTCAAGACGCTGAAGATCGGCGTCTTCCAAACCTCTGGTCTTCGCACGGCGTTGACGCGCCGCGGAGTGATCGACAATGTCTCGCTGCACGTGGTGAGCCACAACTCCGATCTGAAACCGGAGAATCAACCCTGGCAGCAAGTCCAGCAGGTGCTTGACGGCAAGCTTGATGCGGCAGGCGTTTGGGGACCGTTCGCCGGCTGGTTGAAGGCTAAGGGTGAGCCGCTGGAAGTACAGCCGACGAATTTGTGGGAAGACGAAATACCGCAAGAGTTCGAGCTAGCGATCGGATTGCGAAAAGTTGATTGGGTTTTGAAGTACAAGCTCGATCTCGTGCTCGAGGCGCGTCGCGCGGAGATCGAGAGAATCCTGCGCGATTACGGTGTGCCGCTGGTCAAATGCAGCAAGTGCGTCGTTGCCGGTGATCTGCCGCAACACGGCGTTTACACCAAGCCGATCTATACGCCGCCAAGCCCCGATCAGATTGCGAAGACGAATAAGTCATCCGATCAGATCGTCGATCGTGCGCGATTGGAAGCATGGCTTCAGGATGGCGCCGACCTCAATCAGGAATTGGCTAACGCCGTTCTTGCCTCGGATGTGGGGCGCATAAGATTCCTCATCGAGAAGGGCGCAGACGTCAATTCTCAAGATAGCAACGGATACGCTCCCTTGCACTCCGCTGCACGACATCGCGATTCCGAAATCGCGGCCGAATTATTGAAACTTAAAGCTGATCCCAATCTCAAAGATTCCGACGGACTGACGCCCTTGCAGCATGCTGTCCTTCGCAATCACCCTGAAACGATTGCGGTACTGGCAGGTGCCGGGGCCGATCTCAACGAGCCAAATCGCGAAGGTTTTACGCCGCTCACAGTTGCCATCATCGAGGATCAGTACAAGTCGGCGATGGCGCTTATCGAGGCTGGGGCAAATGTAGACCTGCCGGTCGGTAAGGAGAAACTTTCGGCGCTCATGCTGGCGTCCGGAAAGGAAAGTCGCCGGCTGACGCTTGGCGCGGGTGTTTCTCGGATCGAAAAGTTCGACCCGAAAGATCCCGGCCCCATTGAAATTGCGACGGCGCTGATCGAGCGCAAGGCCGACATAAATGCCGTCGGCCGCAACGGCGTCACCGCGCTTATGTTGGCGGCGGCGCACAATAATGCGCCCATCGTCGGTCTGCTCGTTCAGTCGGGCGCGGACAGGAATATAAAAAATCCAGACGGGAAAACTGCCTCTGATATTGCGGCCCAGAATGGGAATAATGCCGTTGTGAGCTTGCTGCGTCTTCTCGACCAGGCAGGAAGCGGGCAGTGAATGAAAACGTTTGGAACCTTCGTGATTATGCTGCTTGCCGCGCTCTGCGCAGTGGCGGGCGAGTCCGCAGCATTTCATTCAAAACGGCTGCCTGGTGCTGAGGGCAAAGGCATCTGGAAATCGGCTGTGCCAACCGCGCCGATGCACGGCGAGTTTGCCAATCACGATCCCATCGGCCTCGCAAATCGTCAGTTCATTAAAGCCGATTGCTCGCTGAACTGGCGCGATCCGGATGACGGCAAACTGTACTGCTTCTCGACGCCGACTTCGCTCGCCTACTTCCTGTATTGGCCCAAGGCCAATAGCCGGCGCGCGCAAAGCTTCTGGCAGGAGAACGCGCCATCGCAATGAGTCCTCTCAAATCGCTCGATGGGCAGCCGGAGGCTGACCAAGGTGAGCGCCAGCGCGTCGGTCGCCCCGCTAGTCAAATGCGGCCAGAAAAATAGGAATGGGAGAGAAACGCTTGATTGGAGTTGGAATGAAACGCCTTGCGGCATTGGCGGTTTTTTGCACGGCGTTGTTTGCTGTCGTGCAGGCGCCAGCATTCGCAGCGGATGAGCCGAAAGCCGACGCAGCCGCACCGGCTGCTGCGACCCCGGCGGCAGGAGAGAAGATGACGCCGATTGATCGCGTCAACTCGACCGAAAAAGGAAAATTGAAGAATCCATTTCCGCTGACCCCCGAGATCATCGCGGAAGGGAAGAAGTACTACATGGGCAACAGCTGTAACGGTTGCCATGGCGGCGGCGGCGGCGGTGGCATGTGTCCTCCGTTGACAAACGAGACTTGGGTCTACGGCAGCGATGACGACACCCTCTTTCGTTTGATCACTTACGGGAGCCAGGAGCTTCAGAAGCACGGCTACAGCCGCATCGCTAAGGAGAGCGTTACGGGGCCGATGCCGAGCTACGCGACGATCATCAAAGATGAAGACCATCTTTGGAAGATCATCGCATACGTCAGGTCCGTCTACGGCGGTCGGCCGGAAAAAAAGAACTGGTAACGTCGCACGCACTTTTGCCGTGGCACGCATTAGTCAGCGCGCCACGGCGTAACGGCAATATCCTGCGCATTTCGGAGTCTATGAGTTGTTCAAGACGGCTTTGTCGCTACGCGTAGGAGTTGCGGCCTGTATCGCGATGTTCGTGATCGACGCTCGCGCGGCCCAGAATGTATCGGGTGATGCTGCAAATTCGCTTTCCGCTCACTACGTCTATCTCGGCAAGCGCTATCCGGAACCACCGCCGCTATCGCTTGTCGACAAGGTCGTGACGGACGCTGGCATACAAGGCGCGCGTGTCGCTCTCAAAGAAAACAATATGACCGGCCGGCTCATCGGCCAGCATCACGACATGTCGGAGGTCATCGTTGCCGCCGACGGCGATGTGGTCGCGAAAGCCAAGGAAGTCCTGGGTCAGGGCCACAAGCTGATCATTGCGGATCTGGAGCGCGACGATCTTCTTGCTGTTGCCGATCTCCCCGAGGCCTCTGACGCGATCATTCTCAACATCCGTTTGAGCGACGACGAACTGCGTCAGGAGCTTTGCCGCAACAACGTGTTTCACCTGCCGCCGTCTTGGGCAATGCGTGCGGATGCGCTCGCTCAATATCTTTCCTGGAAACAATGGCGGCGCTGGTTTCTCATCACGGGGCAAGGTCCGAAGGATAAGCAATACGCCACGGCCGTACGCCGCTCCGCCCAGAAATTCGGTGGCAAGATCGTGGCCGAGAAAACCTACACGTTTGATGCTGGCTCGCGGCGCACTGACAGCGGACATCAGCAGATTCAGACGCAGAGGCCGC
>CADECN010000133.1 GCA_902825785.1 uncultured Hyphomicrobium sp.
ATCGCGGCGGTGCTCGACAAGTTTGGTCATGACGGCCGTGATGCCGGCGTCGTCACGTGTGGCCTTGGCGTCGATTTCGGCCGACTGGATCGCCGCATTGATGAGGCGTAGCGTCGCGACTTTCGCCTTGTCGCCGGCCTTCATTGCAGCCTTCAGGTCGTTGGAAATTTGTGCGCGCATGGCTTGGTCCTCGTCCTATGGGGCGTGGTGTAAGTGCGCGGGCCGCCAAGGGCAAGCGCAGCGATATCAAGACTGCCATCAACACCACCGGGGCGCCGCCAGGGCGCCGATTGACCTCACCGGCCCGTTCCCCTAGGTTCCGCCGCGATTTGAACGGCCTTCGCAGCCTCGCCGTGGCCCTTACGCCGTTGGCCCTTGGCGGAGCGCTGCACCGGGCCGCAGCCCTCTTACGAGTCCGATCAAAATGAGCACGCCCAAGCCCTGGCAGGACGTCCCGACGACCGCGCGTCTGGTTCTTGACGATGGCAGCGTCATCGCGGGGCAGGGGCTCGGCGCGACCGGCAGCGCCGTCGGCGAGGTGTGCTTCAACACGGCGATTACCGGCTATCAGGAAATCCTGACCGATCCGAGCTATGCCGGGCAGATCATCACCTTCACGTTTCCGCATATCGGAAACGTCGGCACGAACACCGAGGATACGGAAACCTCGAACCTGGCCTCGCGCTCGGGCGTCAGAGGGTGCGTGCTGAGAGCGTCGATCACGGAGCCGTCCAACTATCGCGCCGCCGAGCATCTCGATCATTGGCTGAAGGCGCGCGGCATCGTCGGAATCGCCGGTATCGACACGCGGGCGCTGACCGCGCGCATTCGCGAAAAGGGTATGCCGAACGGCGTGATCGCGCATGAGCCATCGGGCGTGTTCGACATCGACAAGCTGAAGGCTGAGGCCAAGGCGTGGCCCGGGCTGCTCGGTCTCGATCTCGTGCCGGAAGTCACGAGTGGACAGAGCTACACTTGGGACGAGCAGCGCTGGGTCTGGAACAAAGGCTATACGCGCAACGAGCGCCCTGATTTTCATGTCGTCGCCATCGACTACGGCTTGAAGCGAAACATCCTGCGCTGCCTGGCGTCGGCCGGCTGCAAGGTGACGGTTCTGCCAGCGACGGCGAAGGCCGAGGACGTTCTGGCGCGCAAGCCCGATGGCGTCTTCCTGTCGAATGGTCCAGGTGACCCGGCCGCGACCGGGAAATATGCCGTGCCCGAGATCAAGAAGCTGGTCGACAGCGGCAAGCCGGTGTTCGGCATCTGCCTTGGGCATCAGATGCTCGGCCTCGCGCTTGGCGCGACGACGAAGAAGATGCATCAGGGGCATCACGGCGCGAACCATCCGGTCAAGGATTTCACGACCGACAAGGTGGAGATCGTGTCGATGAATCACGGCTTCGCGGTTGATCGGCAAACGCTGCCGAAGGGCGTGGTCGAGACGCACGTGTCGTTGTTCGATGGCTCGAATTGCGGACTGGCGCTCGAAGGCAAGCCGGTCTTTTCCGTGCAGCATCACCCGGAAGCCTCGCCTGGGCCGCAGGACAGCCATTATCTCTTCACGCGCTTCGTCAACATGATGCGCGAACAGAAGGGACAAAAAGCCGAGCGCGAACGCTAGACGCGCCAGACACAACACATGCAGATGCGATTTTCATCAGGTTTGACGCTGACGCTTGTGACGGCGCTCGCGCTTGCGGTCGCGGTTGTTTGTGTGCGCGCGGAGACGGTGGGGGATCCGGCATCGCCCGAGACGCTCGCTGCCGGCTGGCAGAAGACGTCGCCACATCCGCTGATGGGCAAAGTGTTCGATGCCAAAAGCGCGCCGGATAAGCCGGTGCTGATCGAACTGGCGGACCTGTTGCGCAGAATCGAAGCGGGGCGGGGCCAGATCGTTCTGCTCGGCGAGCAGCATGACAACACCGAGCATCACCGGCTCCAGGCCATGATAACGGCGAAGCGGGGCGAACCGAGCGCCGCCGTTTTCGAACAGTTCGATGCGCGCCAGCAGCCTGGGCTCGAAGCCTTCGCGGCGGCGCGCGCCAAGGATGCCGCGAGCGCCAATCTCGATCTGCTCAAGCGCGAGACCGACTGGGCGAAGTCGGGTTGGTCGAAATACAACTATGATGCGCTGCTGACGGCGGTCATCGACGCGGGGCTGCCGATCTACGCCGGCGACGTTCCGCGCGACATGATCCGCAAGGTCGCCAAGGAAGGCCAGAGCGCGCTTGCTGCAGACGAGCGCACAAGGCTCGGGCTCGACGAAGCGTTGGGCGATAAATTGGATGCGGCGTCGGCGGCGGAGATCGAGGAATCCCACTGTGGGATGATGCCGAAGACGGCGCTCGGCGGTATGGCGCTGGCGCAGCGCTATCGCGATGCGCAGCTCGCCGACGTTGCGATGAAGGCTGCCGAAAAGCAAGGTTCCGCCCTGGTTTTCGCAGGCAGCGGGCATGTGCGGACCGACCGGGGAATGCCGTGGTACTTGCGCCGTCGCGCACCCGACAAGACCGTGGTGTCGGTCATGATGATCGAAGTCGAGAACGGGAAGTCGGCGGCGACGGACTATCTTGCGCGCGACCCGGACGGCAAACCGGCGGCCGATTTCCTCGTGTTCACGCCGAAGGCCGAACGGGACGACCCATGCGAGCAATTCCGCTCGGGCAAGAAGCCTTAACGGGGCGATCGCCCGCCGGAAACCTTGCCGAACTTTAAGATCGCGCGACAAGGTCCGTTGCGTATAAACACAGCAAAAAAGTCGCCGGAGGAGCCCATGGGGCGGAGTTCGATCGTGCTTGCGTGCTGCCTTCTGGCGGCGCCCGCCTATGCTGCCGACTGCACGGAGAACGTGAAGGCTGCGTTCGCGAAACAGCACGCTCACAACAGCTATCGTGTCTCGATGAGCCAGCCGAGCGCCGAGGGTCCGGTTCAGATGACGATCGACTACGTTCTGCCGGACAAGATGCTGCAAACCGTAGTCGCGCCGCACATGCCGGGCGAGCAGCAGACGATGCTGGTCGGCAACCGCGCGTTCGCGGGAACGAGTGGCGCATACGAGGAACTGCTGCCGCATCTCGTTCAATCGATCGTGTCGGAGTTTCACGCATCCACCAGTCCCGAGACGCAGGGGCTGGGCACGTTCGAATGCCTCGGCAAGCAGACGTTCGAGGGCAAGGAATTCAGCGCCTATCGCGCGGCCGACAAGCCGGCGGCGAACCCTGACGACACGCTGGCGCGAACAATCTACGTCGAGGACGCAAGCGGCCTGCCGGGCTACAACGTGATTGCCGCGCTCTCCGGCAAGACCGAGCCAATCCTGAAAGTGGTATACTCGTATCCGACCGATATCGAGATCGTCGCGCCGGTCGGCGCGCCGGTGCAATCGCCGAGACACTGACCCCTTTGCATCCGTTCCAAGGACATCTTCATGCGCCGCCTGACAGTCATCGCCGCCTTGCTTCTCGCGGTCACGTCCGCCAACGCGCAGACACCGCCGCAGGCGGACGAAAAGCCGAACGCCAATCCGTGCCGGGACGAGGTGGCGGCGGCGCTGAAAAAGCTGCGTAACGCCTCGTGGTTCCGCATGGACACGACGATGCTGACCGAGAAGGGCTTCACGGACATGCAGGTCGACTACGTCCTGCCCGACCGTATGCATCAGAAGGTGACGGTGCCGGCGATCAACGAGAAATCGGAAGTCATCCTGGTTGGAGACAAGGCCTGGTCCAAGCAGGGCGAGGGCGATTGGGTGGAGATAACCGCCGAGCTCACCCAGAACATCAAGGGTCAGATGCAGGAGCAGGTCGTGGCGCACCAGGAGGAGATAGGCAACTATTCCTGCAAAGGCCGCACGAACCTCGATGGCAGGGACGTCATGTCGTACAAGCTGGAGGAGGAGTTGCGGAAGGACTCGGCCACGCCGCGCAATGACGCCTTCCGCATGTTTTATGTCGATGCCGTGACAGGCTTTCCGGTCAGCAACGCGATTGTGGTGGAGGGGCGCGACGGGAAACCGATTTTCAAGACGAACTTCTCTTTCCCGATCGATATGAAGATCGAGGCACCGGCGAAAGTCGCTCCTGCCGCTCCCGCGCCCAAGGCGGGCGAGGGCAAAGCGCCTTAGAGGCCTGCATTTGCGCCACTGCGTTGCCGATTGGCCTTTAGGGTGAGGTAACGCGTCGCGCGGTGGCCCGGCGGCAACCGCCGGTGCGGCGATCGGCGAAATTTGCTCGCCGGTCGGACAAACTAGAGATAGCGCAAAACCGCCACACCTAAGTCCGCAATGAACCGCTCTTGCCTATAGCTAAAGTGAGCGCGGTCAAATAGAACACGCGCTCATTATGCCCAAACGCACCGACATCAAATCCATCCTCATCATCGGCGCCGGTCCTATTGTCATCGGGCAGGCGTGCGAGTTCGATTATTCCGGAACACAGGCCTGCAAGGCGCTGAAGGCCGAGGGTTACCGGATCATCCTGGTCAACTCCAATCCGGCGACGATCATGACCGATCCGGATCTGGCGGATGCGACCTACGTCGAGCCGATCACGCCCGAGGTCGTCGCCAAGATCATCGAGAAGGAAAAGCCGGACGCCATCCTGCCGACGATGGGTGGCCAGACGGCGCTCAACACGGCGCTGGCGCTTCACAAGCTGGGCATTCTGGAGAAGCTCGGGGTCGAGCTTATCGGCGCCAAGGCGGAAGCGATCGACAAGGCGGAAGACCGGCGCCTATTCCGCGAGGCCATGGATCATATCGGGCTTGAGAGCCCACGCGCCGCGATCGCCTCGTCGCCCGAGATCCGCGACCAGAACGGACACATCGTCGGGTACGACCGGGCGACGGGGTATGCGGATGCGATGCGCCATCTGGATTCGGTCGGGCTGCCGGCGATCATCCGCCCCGCATTCACGTTGGGCGGAACCGGCGGCGGCGTCGCCTACAATCGCGAAGAGTTCGAGCAGATCGCGCGCTCTGGCATCGATGCGTCGCCGGTCGGGCAGATCCTGATCGACGAAAGCCTGCTCGGCTGGAAAGAGTACGAGATGGAGGTCGTCCGCGACACGGCGGACAACTGCATCATCATCTGCTCGATCGAGAACGTCGATCCGATGGGCGTGCATACGGGCGACTCGATCACGGTCGCACCGGCGCTGACGCTGACGGATAAAGAATTCCAGATCATGCGCGACGCCTCGATCGCGGTGCTGCGCGAGATCGGGGTGGAAACCGGCGGGTCGAACGTGCAGTTCGCGGTCAACCCGAAGGATGGGCGCCTCGTCGTCATCGAGATGAACCCGCGCGTGTCGCGGTCATCCGCGCTGGCTTCGAAGGCGACGGGTTTTCCGATTGCCAAGGTCGCGGCCAAGCTCGCGGTCGGATACACGCTGGATGAAATCCAGAACGAGATCACGGGTGGGGCGACGCCGGCATCGTTCGAGCCGACGATCGACTATGTCGTGACGAAGATCCCGCGCTTTGCGTTCGAGAAGTTTCCAGGCGCCGATTCCACGCTCACCACCTCGATGAAGTCGGTGGGCGAGGCGATGGCGATCGGGCGGACGTTCGCGGAAAGCCTGCAAAAGGCCCTGCGTTCGATGGAGACGGGGCTCACCGGCTTCGACGACGTGCATCTGGAAGGTCTCGGCCAGGGCGACGACAAGAACGTGGTTCGTGCCGCCGTGTCGCGCCCGGCCAATGATCGTTTGCTGAAGGTCGCGCAGGCGTTTCGCGAGGGTTTCTCGCTCGACGAGATCCACCAGTACTCGAAGATCGATCCCTGGTTCCTGGCGCAGATCGAAGAGATTGTCGGCGCGGAAGCGCGCGTGAAGACGCACGGGCTGCCGGAGAGCGCCACCCAGATGCGCGGGCTCAAGGCGCTGGGCTTTTCGGATGCGCGGCTCGGCAAGCTCGCGGGCTTGTCGGACGCGGACGTTCGCGCGACGCGCAAGGCGCTCGGCGTTTCTCCGGTCTTCAAGCGCATCGACACATGCGCGGCCGAGTTCCGCTCGCCGACCGCCTATATGTATTCGACGTATGAGTCAGGCCTGACGGACGCGCCGGTGTGCGAGGCCGAACCAAGCGACAAGAGCAAGATCGTCATCCTGGGCGGCGGACCGAACCGCATCGGTCAGGGCATCGAGTTCGACTACTGCTGCTGTCATGCCTGCTTTGCGCTGACGAAGGCGGGCTATGAGACGATCATGATCAACTGCAACCCGGAGACGGTCTCGACCGACTATGATACCTCCGACCGCTTGTTCTTCGAGCCGCTCACGGCCGAGGACGTGCTGGAGGTCATCGGTGTCGAGAGCGCAAAGGGCACGCTCAAAGGCGTGATCGTGCAGTTCGGCGGGCAGACGCCGCTCAAGCTTGCAAGCGCGCTCGAGGCCTCGGGCGTTCCCATCCTGGGGACGTCACCCGATGCCATCGACCTTGCCGAGGATCGCGATCGCTTCAAGGCGCTGATCGACAAACTGAAGCTTTCGCAGCCGAAAAGCGGCATAGCAAAAACGCCAGGCGAAGCACGCGCGGTGGCCGATGGCATTTCCTATCCGGTCGTCATTCGCCCGTCGTATGTGCTGGGCGGACGCGCCATGGAGATCGTACACGACGGAGCGGAGATCGACCGCTACATCGCGCGGCTGTCCGCGACGCTCGATAGTCCGTCGGAACTGGTCGTGTCCGAGAAGCGCCCGCTGCTGATCGACAGCTATCTGACCGACGCGGTCGAGGTCGACGTCGATTGCCTCTGTGACGGCAAGGATACGTTCGTTGCCGGCATCATGGAGCATATCGAGGAAGCGGGAATCCACTCGGGCGACAGCGCCTGTTCTCTGCCGCCGTATTCGCTGACCCCGGCGCTTGTTGCCGAACTCGAACGGCAGACGCGCGAGCTGGCGCTCGCGCTTGGCGTCGTCGGGCTGATGAACGTGCAGTTCGCGATCAAAGATGGTCACGTCTACATTCTTGAAGTGAACCCACGCGCGTCGCGCACGGTGCCTTTCGTCGCCAAGGTCGTCGGGTTGCCGATTGCTTCTCTTGCGGCACGGATCATGGCAGGCGAGAAGCTCTCGTCGCTCAAACTCAAGGCGCCGAAGTTCGATCACATCGCGGTCAAGGAGGCGGTGTTCCCGTTCGCACGCTTCCTTGGCGTCGATCCGATCCTCGGGCCGGAGATGCGTTCAACCGGTGAGGTGATGGGGATCGATCGCGATTTTGCGATGGCCTTCTTCAAGAGCCAGCTTGGTGCCGGCCAGAAACTACCGGCGGGCGGTACTGTGTTCGTGTCGGTCAAGGAGAAGGACAAGGCGCGGATCGTGGCTCCGGTAAAGGAGCTTGCCGACATGGGCTTCCGCGTGATCGCCACGCGCGGCACCAAGCGCTTCCTGGAGGCCAACGGCATTGCCTGTGAAGCGGTCAACAAGGTGCTGGAAGGGCGGCCGCATATCGTGGACGCCATGAAAAACGGTGACGTCGATCTGGTTTTCAACACGACCGAGGGCGCCAAGGCTCTGAGCGACAGCAAGGACATCCGGCGCACGGCCTTGCTCCACCATATCCCGTACTATACAACCTTAGCAGGGGCCGTGGCCGTTACGCGCGCCATTGGCGCTTTGAAGTCCGGTACGCTCCAGGTGGCGCCGCTGCAAGCCTTCGCGTACAAATAGCTTCGGCGCGCGACGCTGTCCCTGCCGACGTTTGCTGACAGGTGACGTCGGCGGTCCTCACGCCATAGAGTACCATCCCAAAGGTAGCGCGCGTTTGCGGCTGTTTCGCCGGTTCGCCGTTAAATGGAGACGTTGGAGATGTCGCTGGAACGGGTGCCCATGACACTCGCGGGCTATCAAAGCCTGGAAGAGGAATTGCACCGCCTCAAGTCGGTCGAGCGGCCGCGTATCATCGCGGCCATCTCGGAAGCGCGTGCGCATGGCGATCTGTCTGAGAACGCCGAATATCACGCCGCCAAAGAGCAGCAGGGCCTCAACGAAGCGCGTGTCGCCGAGATCGAGGACAAGATCAGCCGTGCCGAGGTCATCGACACGTCGAAGCTGTCGGGCGAGACGATCAAGTTCGGCGCGACGGTGTCGCTGCAGGATGAGGATTCGGGTGAGAAGGTTCGCTACAAGATCGTCGGCGATACGGAAGGCAATCTTCGCGAAGGCAAGATCTCGATTTCCTCGCCGATTGCGCGGGCACTCATCAGCAAGACGCAGGGCGAGAGCGTCGACGTGACGACGCCGAAGGGCACACGCACGTTCGAAGTGCTCAAGGTTGAGTGGAAATAAAACGGCGACGAAATCGATTTCGGTAACGCCCGGGTTTTGCCCGGGCGTTTTCATTGCGCGTGCTCGATGACGATTCCGAAGGGCTAGTTTTCGGTTTGGTGCGCGAACGCTTCGCGGGCTTCGCTGATACTAGGATGACGCCGAGGCTGGCTCGACGGGTATGCCGGGTTCGCGCTTGGCGCGCCGGATGGTGAGGTAGGTTTTTACGCTGGCGACGTTGGGCGCTGCCGTCAGCTCGGTGAGCACGAACTCCTGGAACGCGGGAAGGTCGCGCGCCACGCATTTCAGCATGAAGTCGCTTTCGCCCGAGAGCATGTGCGCTTCGCGGACGATCGGCCAGCCGAGCACGCGGTTCTCGAAAGTACGCAGGTCGTTCTCGGCCTGATTGTGAAGGCGCACCATGGCGAAGGCGGTCAAGCGGAAGCCGAGCGCTTCCTCATCGACGGTCGCGGCGTAGCCGGTGATCAGGCCGGCTTCCTCCAGGGCACGGACGCGGCGCAGGCAGGGCGGCGCGGAAAGGCCGATGCGGTTCGCCAGCGCGATGTTGGTCATGCGGCCGTCGGCCTGCAGTTCCTTGATGATTTTCCAGTCCGTCGCGTCCAGGGCCAGGGCCATCGTTCCGCCTACCTTGCTGCCAGCCACTTGTAATAACAGAAAAGGGTGGCGGCCTAAAGTTTAGCATTTCTTTCGTGTCAATTTCGATGGGCTTACCGGCGGTTGCGGCGGCCGCTATCTAGGGCAAATGAGCGACCGCACGGGCGATTCCATATCGAAACTCAAAGGGCAGCCGGCCTGGATCTTCTCGGACGGCAAGGCCGGGCAAGAGAGCCAGTGCCTGGGCCTCGCCTCCGCGC
>CADECN010000134.1 GCA_902825785.1 uncultured Hyphomicrobium sp.
CGCGTTTCGTTTGCGGCTATCTGGCGTGTGACCGTCAGATCTTCCGGCCGTTGCTCGATGCTTTGCCGCAAATGCTTCGCATACCGCTTGGCGGCGCTTCGGTGAGTGGGTGGATCGCCGATCTCTTGCGGATCGGTGTCGAGGAATCCAAGGCGCAGCGGCCTGGTTCCCTGTCGCTGCTGTCGAAGCTGTCCGAGCTCACGTTCATTGAAGCGATGAGACGCTACGTTCAATCGCAAAGCGTGGAACCGAAAGGCTGGCTGGCGGGACTGCGCGATCCCTATGTCGGCCGTGCACTTGCGCTATTGCATGCAAAGCCAGCTCATCGGTGGACGGTCGAAGAGCTTGCGAGCGATGTTGCGCTGTCACGTTCGGCTTTGGCCGATCGCTTTGTCGATCTGATCGGCGAGCCGCCCATGCAATATCTGACGCGCTGGCGTTTGGCGCTGGCGGCGCGATCGTTACGCACGGGCATTGATCCGATCGCGCGTATCGCGGAGCGCAGTGCTTACGAATCCGAGGCGGCCTTCACGCGTGCATTCAAGCGTGAATTCGGCGTACCGCCATCGGTGTGGCGACGAACGGCCGACGTTGCGAGCGCGGCGCGGGCATAGTCACGTTGCCGCGCCGCGCGCATTGTTGAACTTGCTTGCGTCGCTCAAGCGGCCACTCTGCTTTTTTGCAGGGCGTGGACATCGGCCGTCGTCAGCGGCTGACCGCCGATGGCCCACTGGCCGCTCTTTACTTCTTCAATAACGACCCAGGTGACCTGACGCATGCTCTCGCCCTCGATCGCGACCATCGCGTCGGTGAGCTGGCTGGCCATCTGCTTTTTCTGACCTTCGGTGAATACGCCTTCGATGAGTTTTACGGTGATAAGCGGCATGATGCTGTTCCTTTTGACGATTTTTGGGGTTGGTGACCGCCACCAACAGTGCCGCCGTTCTATCGTTTCTGTTCCGCGCGTGAATGACCGCAACGCCGCGATTCTTGATCGAAACGCCTAGACTGGCGATGCCGAGCGGATATCCGCTGCGGCGTTTGCGGTTGGGGCTCTTGGCCTCGGGGCGTGCGCTTGTCGTGATGCCATTGGCGCAACCGACAGCGGGTTTGACCGGCACACTCGTGGAAGATGCCGCGCGAGGCTTACGAATAAGTAAGTGACGGAATTGGCGTGCCCAGGCGTCAGTTCTGCATGTGGTTTTCCAATCCGCGCTTGGAAGCCAGTTGAGATGCGTCCCGTCGGAATAGGCTACATGGACAAGCGAAGCTCTGAATCAGAACGGGATCGGATAGCCCCTGTCAGCGCCGAAGCAATTGGGAAATCTCGGAACTCGCGAAAGGTTTTGGTCGCGTTGGCTGTGGTTGGGGCCGCGGTTGCCGCCTATTGGACTTGGCAGCATCCAGATGATCTAAAGGCGATGCTCGCATCGCTTTCTTTGCCCGCGTCGCGTAACAGCGCGCCTCGCGGCGCCAATGTCGAGCCCGTCATCCCAGTCCACGCCACGACGGTGGCGCGTGGCGACTTCCCCGTTATCCTGAACGGGCTTGGCACGGCGCAAGCTTGGAACACGGTCACAGTGCGCAGTCGTGTCGACGGGCAGGTCGAAAAGATCGACTTCGACGAAGGCCAGCCGATCAACGCCGGCGATATTCTGGTTGAACTCGACGCGCGGCCATTCCAGGCTGCGCTCGATCAGGCGACTGCCAAGATCGCGCAGGACCAGGCCAATCTCGCGAGCGCCGAGGCCGACCTGGCGCGAACCAAGACGCTGGTTGCTCCCGGCTACGCGACCAAGCAGCTCTTCGATCAGCAGACGGCCACCGTCAACCAGCTCAAGGCTTTGATCATGGCCGACGTGGCCGCGCAGGACGATGCCAAGGTCAACCTGGGCTACACCGTCATTCGTGCCCCAATCAGCGGCCGACTGGGGCTGCGCCTTATCGATGTCGGCAACATCGTGCACGCCACCGATCAGAACGGCGTTGTGACGATTGCCGAGATCCAGCCCATCGCGGTCGTTTTTACGGCGCCCGAGGGGGCGCTTCCCGCTATTACGCGTGGACTCAAGGACGGAGCGCTCGACGTTACCGCCTTCTCGAGTGACGGCAAGACGGAGTTGGGTCGCGGCAAGCTCGCCATCATCAACAACGACATCGACGTTGCGAGCGGCACCATCCGCCTCAAAGGCCGCTTCGAGAATTCAGACAATCTGCTTTGGCCGGGCCTATCGGTGACGACAAAACTCCTTGTCGCGACACTGCACAATCAGACCGTCGTTCCGGATATCGCCGTCCAGCGCGGTCCCGCGGGACTGTTCGCTTATATCGTAAGCGCCGACCTAACGGTCGCAAAGCGCGATCTCAAAGTCGACCAGATCGGCAACGGCCTCGCCGTCATCGAGAGCGGCATCGAGGCGGGCGAGCAGGTCGTGACCGCCGGCCAATCACGTCTGCAGCCGGGCGCGCGCGTCGCGGTGACATTGGACGGCAAGGCCGGGAATTGAGCGGGTCGCATGGACGACCCAGAATCGAGTGAGCCATGCACGGGGTGAAACAGACAGGTACGCCGGGTGGCGGCATCTCCGAGCCGTTCATTCGTCGCCCGATTGCCACCACGTTGATCATGTTGGGCCTGTTGTTCGTCGGCCTCGTCGCCTATCCAAGCCTGCCCGTCGCTCCGCTTCCGCAAATCGACTTCCCCACCATTCAGGTATCGGCCGCGCTGCCGGGTGCGAACCCGGAAACGATGGCATCGTCGGTGGCACAACCGCTCGAACGCCAGTTCGCGCAGATTCCGGGAGTGACGCAAACGACATCCTCATCCGGTCTGGGCACCACTACAGTGGTGGTCCAATTCGATCTTGACCGCAACATCGATGCCGCGGCCAACGACATCCAGGCCGCGATCAACGCCGCTTCCGGACAGCTTCCAGGCGATCTTCCGTCGCCGCCGACGTACCGCAAGGTCAATCCCGCAGACGCTCCGATCATGCTGCTTTCGGCGACGTCCGATGTGCTGCCGCTGACCGTCGTGGACGACAACGCCGACACCAAACTCGCTCAACGCATCAGCCAGATCAAAGGCGTCGGACTCGTCAGCATAGGTGGCGAACAGAAACCTGCCATTCGCGTTCAGGTCGATCCCGCCAAACTGGTGACAAAGGGGCTCTCACTCGAGGACGTGCGTGCACACCTCGGGTTGACGACAGTCAACCAGGCGAAAGGCAGCATCGACGGCAATTTGAGAAGTCTCACCATTTACGCCAACGATCAGCTCATCAAGGCCGATTCCTGGAATGACGTTATCGTTGCCTACCGCGATGGCGCCCCGATCCGCGTAAGCGACATCGGCCAAGCCGTCGATGGCCCAGAGGACATGAAGAAGGCCGCGTGGGCCAACGGTGAGCGCGGCGTGTTTCTCGTTATCCTGAAGCAGCCGGGCGCCAACGTCATCGAAACAGTCGACCGCATCAAGGCAGAGCTGCCGCGCCTGCAGGCGGCGATGCCGCCATCTATCAAGATCAAAGTGCTGAGTGACCGGACGCAGACCATCCGCGCGTCCGTCGCGGACGTGCAGTTCACGCTGCTTATCTCCATCGCCCTTGTTGTGGCGGTTATCTTCGTATTTCTGCGCAGCCTGTGGGCGACGGTCATTCCGAGCGTCACCGTCCCGCTGTCGCTCCTGGGCGCTTTAGCGCTGATGTGGCTTGCTGGCTACAGCCTCGACAACCTCTCGCTTATGGCATTGACGATCGCGGTCGGCTTCGTTGTCGACGATGCGATCGTCATGCTGGAGAACATCGTGCGCCATGTCGAGGACGGCATGCAGCCGTTCAATGCGGCTATCGTCGGTGCGCGCGAGATCGGATTCACCATCGTCTCCATCAGCCTGTCATTGGTTGCGGCATTCATTCCGCTGCTGCTGATGGGCGGTATCATCGGTCGGCTGTTTCGCGAGTTCGCCGTGACCGTAACGATGGCCATCGCCGTCTCGGCCTTTGTCGCGCTGACCCTGACGCCCATGATGTGCGCGCGCTTATTGCGCGCCAAGGGCGAGACGCGGCACGGTCGTCTATATGCTTGGACCGAGCGCGGCTTCGACATACTGCTTCGGGGCTACGAGCGGGCGTTGGATGCGTGCCTGCGCCACCGCTTCCTTACGTTGGTTGTGTTTTTCGCGACTATCGCGATCACGGCGATGCTGTTCGTCGCAATACCGAAAGGCTTCTTTCCGCAACAGGATACCGGCCTGCTGCAAGGAACATCCGAAGCCGCCCAGGACGTCTCGTTCGCCGGGATGATGCGTCTTCAGCAACAGCTCGGGGACATCATCGCCAAGGACCCGGATGTTGAGAGCTACGCAATGGCCATCGGAGCCGGAGGTGCCTCTGCCTCCCTCAACACTGGGCGGTTCTATCTGACGCTAAAACCCCGTAGCGATCGCAATGCGTCCGCAGGCCAGATCATCGCGCGCCTACGCGAGGCGACCCAGAAAGTCGAGGGCGTGAAGCTCTACCTGCAGGCGGCGCAGGACATAACGGTCGGCGGTCGTTCCGGCCGTTCGCAATTCCAATACACGTTGCAGGATCCGGATGTCGCCGAACTCAATGACTGGGCGCCCAAGGTCCTTGAGACGCTCAAGACGCTTCCAGATCTACGGGACGTCGCGACCGATCAGCAGCCCGCCGGCATGACGCTGACGCTGGACATCAATCGTGACCAGGCCGCGCGCTACGGTCTCGACCCAGGCACCATCGACAACACGATCTATGACGCTTTCGGGCAACGTCAGGTGGCGCAGTTCTTTACGCAGCAGAACAGCTATCACGTCGTCATGGAGATCTTGCCGGAGCTGCAAGGGACGCCCGAAAGTCTCCAGAAGATCTACGTCAAATCGCCGACGACGGGTGAGCAGGTACCGCTGGCCGCGTTCGCGAACTGGACGACCGAGAAAACTCAGCCGCTTTCGATTTCGCATCAGGGCCAGTTTCCAGCCGTCACCATCACGTTCAATCTGGCGCAAGGAAGTTCACTCGGGACGGCGACCGAGGCCGTTAAGGCCGCGGAGAAGAAGCTCGGCCTGCCGCCCGCGCTGCGCACCAGCTTCCAGGGCAACGCGCAGGCATTCCAGGACTCGCTGTCAACCGTGCCGACACTGATCGTCGCTGCGCTCGTTGTGATCTATCTGATCCTGGGTATCCTCTACGAAAGTTTCATCCATCCGCTGACGATACTTTCTACGCTACCCTCGGCCGGCGCCGGCGCAATCGCCACACTGATGCTGTTCGGATTCGACTTCTCGCTCGTTGCGATGATCGGCATCATCCTGCTGATCGGCATCGTCAAGAAGAACGGCATCATGCTTGTCGACTTTGCCATCAGCGCGGAGCGGGACGAGAATCTTACGCCGGAAGAGGCGGTGCGCAAGGCGGCTATCCTGCGGTTCCGTCCGATTATCATGACCACAGCGGCAGCATTGCTCGGCGGCATTCCGCTCATGCTCGGCGCAGGCACGGGGTCGGAAATCCGCCAGCCTCTCGGCTACGCCATGGTCGGCGGTCTCATCGTGAGCCAGGCGCTGACGCTCTTTACCACGCCAGTGATCTACATCTATCTCGATAAATTCGCCGCGCTCTTGGACACTAAATTTGGCGGGGAAAAGAGGGCGGTGGTGCGCGGCGATGCCAAGTCAGCAGAATAAGCGTGCTGCTCGCACTACTGCGACTCTAGGACTACTGCGGCCTCGCTCGTCAGCAGGCGGAAGGTGAAGCTTTCCATCAGGTAGAGTTCGACGGCGGTGCCGGAATGGCTGGCATAGCCGATCGAAATATCCTGCCCGATGTCGAGTACGAAGTCGCCGCCGCGCTTGGTCAGAAGGTATCCGCCCTCGATGGCTGGGGCCCAAACGATGCCGCCGTCCACGATCCGCTCCAGGTGATGGAACTCGGGATAACCCTCGTCGCTGCCGCCGCTGGCGGCCGCGTAGGCTTTTGCACCCAAAACCAGCGCGTAGGGTCCGTTGACACCTGCCAGGCGTAGTTCGTTGACGGCGGTCGCGACGGCGTCCGAGTAGTGCTTCACGCTCGCCGGCAGTTTCACGGGTGAATTGCTGCTGCCCTCGCGAATGCCTCCGATGCCGGCCGCCGCGTAGCCGTCGAACACGGCGCGATCTTCCGCGAACGCGATTTTGCGCGCGGCGTCTTTCACCGGTGACCAATCGGAATCGGCGGCGCCGCGATCGACGTCGTCGATGGCCTGCCGCTTCAGTTCGAAGGGAACGCGCAACTCGACGAGCGCTTGCACCTTGCGCTGTGAAGCCTCTACGCCGTCGCCCGGCGATGCGATCGGAGCGACGTGACCCGTGCCCATTGCCGAGTAGGCCAGACCGTGTGGTCCGCTAAGATCGACGACGCGCCGCGCCGCGAGGTAGCGCTTCAGCGTGCGCGAGGCCTCGTCTTCGATGGCCGCCCATGCCGCGGCCGAGATGGGAGCCAGCTCCCTGTGCAGGTTATTCATGTTGTGACCCGTTCTTGAGAGAACCAATTCCGAGTGAGCCGTCCGGCTTATGGGATCCGCACCGGCCGTCGTGCAGTGTCGGGCTATCGCCGGACTTTGTGGCGTCTGAGCGTGGGGCCTGAACCGGCAGCACGGCATCGAGGAACGTCGCCGACGGTACGAAGAACAGCGATCCGGTCACGGTCCGGCTGAAGTCCAGCAAGCGGTCGTAATTGCCGGGCGGGCGGCCGACGAACATGTTCTCCAGCATCTGCTCGATCGTGCGGGGCGAGCGCGCATAACCGATGAAATAGGTGCCGAACTCACCTTTTGCGGAGTTACCGAACGGCATGTTGTCGCGCAGGATCTCGACCTGTTCGCCGTCTTCGATGATGGTGGTCAACGCGTTGTGCGCATAGCTCGGCTTGACGCTGTCATCCAGCTCGATGTCAGACAGCTTGCTGCGGCCGACGATGCCTTCCTGCTCGGCGATGGGCACCCTGTTCCAACGCGGCAGATCGTGCAGGTACTTCTGCACGATCACGTAGCTTCCTCCGGCAAAATCGAGATCTTCCTCGCCGATCAGCGTGGCGCTGATCGCCGCGTCGGCGACCGGGTTTTCGGTGCCATCGACGAAACCTATGAGGTCGCGGTCGTCGAAATAGCTAAAACCGTGGACTTCGTCGGCGCTGGCAACAGCGTCTCCGAGGCGGGACATGATCAGTGCCGAGAACTCGAAGCAAAGATCCATGCGCGAGGCGGAGCGGATGTGGAATAGAATGTCGCCCGGTGTCGAGACGGCGTGGTGCACTCCTCGTATTTCGCGGAACGGGTGCAGTTCCTTCGGCCGCGGCGTTCCGAACAGCCGGTCCCACGCCTCGGAACCGAAGGCCATAACGCAGGATAGTTGTCCGGTAAGGTCACGGAAGCCGACAGCGCGCAGCAATGCCGAGAGATCCGCGCACAGCTTGCGCACGCTGGCGTCATTGGTCGCGCCTGGCTTCAGGGTGATAACGAGGAAGATCGCCGCCTTGGTCAGCGGTGCGACGACCGGCTGAGAGCGTGTCGAAAGCGGGTTTGTGTCCATCGTTCTCTACAACCATTCTCATTTCAGTCGGACACGACTTGGCGCAGGCACGTCAATCCATATCGCGAAAGGCGTGTCCGTTAGCTTCGACGCCTTCGATCACGCTCGACGGAACGAGATCTTGGGCCTGCTTTCCGTCGAATATCCACTCCTTCGGATCGGCAAAATCCGGCAGGCTGGCCCCTGCGCGCACGTACAGGCCGACGCCGGGCTTCTTGGCGTTGAGGTAGCAATCGAACTCGGACATCACTGTCATCCTACCATGTCAGCCATAGCGCGGTCTCCAGACGGCGTCCGGCATGTCATCCGCCGGGCCTCTCCGGGGGGGTGGCATCTGAAGCTAGGTTGGTTGTCACCCTTTGTGTTCGCGAATCTTTGTTCAAATGGTTACCGGCTAGCGTTTTTGGCTCCAAGCGGACGTTCGCCAGGTTCTGCTAACCTACGCATCTTCAAACGCTGAGTCGCGGCGCAATCGCCGTCCATCGGTCACGGGCGGAATACCAAATTGCCTGCGGTATTCTCGGCTGAACTGCGACGGGCATTCGTAGCCCACTTCAAAGGCGGTTGCGGCGGCATCGAGCGAGTGGGTGAGGTGAGCCGCGTCACCGCTTTGAAATGCAAATGCAGTGCGGACGCGCTCATGCGCGCTTCGGCGGCGGCGGCCTCGACACTGAATGGCTTGCGGAAGTTTTCCTTGATCCAGATGTAGCGCGTTTGCAACCCGCGAATGCGCGCGCGACTAAAAGTATACTTGTTCGGTAGACATTTGCGGCGGTCGATGTCAGGGCTGGACTTGAACATGGCGACTCGCGTGCAGTACGGCCGCGAGCCGGAATATTTGGCAGGTTGGGAAAAATGCGAACAGCGCTTCGGCTTAGGCTCAAACAAGCGGCGCGCATGTCTGCCGTGTTTGCCTATCTTTCATTGCTGCAAGTCGCACATGCACAGGACGCAACGTCGCCTCCGGCAGGACAGTCACAAGGCACGCAACAGGGCACGCCTGTAAATCCGGCAGGCCAAGCGCAGCCGCTGCCCGAAGTGGTCGTGCAAGAAGCGCCTTCGGCACCCAAGCCAAAGAAGCGAAAGAGCAACCCGGCTGTGTCTCCGGTGGCCGCGTCGCAGGGAGCGTCGCCGGCTTCCGAACCGGATCTTACGCTCGATGTGCCGCCCATTAGCGATGGTGCGAGCACGCCCGCGGGTTCGGTGGACGGCTATGTTGTCAAGGAGACCTCGACCGGCACGAAGACGGCAACTCCACTGAACGAAGTGCCGCAATCAATTACGACGATCACGCGCAAGCAACTGGAAGACCGCAAGCCCTACAATCTGGAAAGCGCGATCGGATACGTGCCGGGCGTGCGCGTCAACGGCGCGGGCTACGATCCGCGCTTCGACTGCGTGAACATTCGCGGCTTCGACTGCCTGAGCGGAGACAGCCAGTTCCGGGACGGCTTGAGGCAGATGGCGAGCCCGTTTGGTATCTTCCGAAACGAGATGTACGGCCTCGATAGCCTGACGGTGCTGCGCGGACCGTCATCCATGCTTTACGGCGCGAGCA
>CADECN010000135.1 GCA_902825785.1 uncultured Hyphomicrobium sp.
CGCTTTCTTGGATCTCGCGCTCAATTGCTCGAGCTCGTCGAGGCCCATCATGATTGACGAGGAACCCGGGAAATCCGCCTCCGCGACGCGCTGCGACAGCATCGATTGATTGATGACCAGCTCGCCGACGAGGTTGATCAACCGGTCGACACGATCGAACTCGACGCGAATCGTGCCCTGCGATGGCGCTGCGGATGAATTGTTCTTGGCCTCGCCTTTGGAGCCTTCGATGACCTGAAAAGCCGGAGCCTCAGGCTGGGCAGCTGCTTCCGCCACACCGACCGGAGCCGGCTTTTCGACTTCCGCAGCCAATGACTCGGACGAGAAACCACCAGTAGCCTCACCGGCAACCTGTGCCAGCAGCGCAGCGATGTCGATGTCGGCGGCCGGCGCTTCATTGCCGCCGTCGATCTTGAGGTCGCATTCGCCATCGACGAACTCAAACACCTCTTCGAGGCTTGAGCGCTCCTTTTCCGTCGTCAGCTCGATTGTCCAGGAGAGATACGTCTGCTCCGGATCGAACGCGTCGAGCGTCGGGACCGCCTCGTCATTGCAAGCAACCGTAATTTCTCCAAGCCGTTGGAGTTCGCGGAAGAGCAAGAGCGTTTCGTTCGCTTTGCGATAGAGATCCGCATACGGCCGGAACGAAATCGTATATGTGGTAGCGGCAGGCCCTTCAGGTATCTCGATGGCCGGCGCGAAATCGATTACGGTCGGCTGGAAGTCGATGAAAGAGTTCAGCGCCGCTAGCAGCGGCAGCGGGTGGAATGGGAATTTCAGGATTTCACGGCGCGGGGATGCCGACCATTGCGCGCAACTGGCCTGATCATCGCGAACCGAGTGCGGTCCGAAACGTCGGCCGCATAAGCTGGCCGCGCTTCTCTAGTCGGCCTCGCTAACACGGGCATGGCTCTGTTCCTGGTGCGTCATTAGCCGGGAACATGTTGGATTGAACCAACTCAACTGCGCGGCATCATGCCCTTGACGTGATTTCATCAAGCAGTTGCAATTTGAAGTTATCGGGCAATTATCTATAAAGTATTGAGAGTGTCGTGCGGCATATCACCGAAATGAAACGGTGGACACATATAGAGCAAGAAAAGACGGCCGAGAGAATCAAACGACATACGAAATAGTTGCGAAACTCGAAACGCGGGCCTCGAGCCCGCCAAATAAGGGAAACGATCAAGTATTTTGCCGCGACGGCAGCATCCGGCGAAGCGATGATCGCAGGGGCCCAAATGGATTTCCAAACACGTTACTTATATAGCGTCTCCCAGATGCAGATTTCTTAAGAGACATAAACTCGCGTTGCCTCGGAATCTTTTTATCGTCAATTGCGATCCCGACATACAGGACAACCGCAGCTAAAGAATCAGCAGCAATCGCCATTCGTTACACGAACATTAAGCCGCCACGGCCGGGGCGCTTATGCCCTTCAACAGAGCTAATCAGCTTTTAAACAATTAGCGCTAGTTGTTGAAATCAGCAGGCCGCACGCCATTCGATTGCAAACAACTAAAGTGCGGAGGCATGACGCCGTCCTGTACGCCGGCCATAGACCGGAATGTCTTATTCTGCATCGCCAGAGCTCATCGACCGCGCGCGGATAACGCGCCGTCTGGGATCGCACGCGTTGCAGTCGGAAGAGATGCGGTTCTATGGCTGCCCTTATTGACACGGCGTACGCAAAAACAA
This sequence comes from uncultured Hyphomicrobium sp., assembly GCA_902825785.1. Classification (GTDB taxonomy): domain Bacteria; phylum Pseudomonadota; class Alphaproteobacteria; order Rhizobiales; family Hyphomicrobiaceae; genus Hyphomicrobium_B. The sequence continues at coordinate 1,699 of CADECN010000135.1, forward strand.
ACAGAAAGCGCCAGCCCCGAGCCTCGAAGTCCGCAAACCGTCAACTCCCAAAGATTGACAAGATCGTTGGCGCGCGTTCGTACATCGATGCCTTCGACAAGCTTGGCATCGTTTCGGTGACCACGCTCGACGGCCAGATCATTCACGTCAACGACGAGTTCATGCGCATAAGTAAGTACAGCCGTGACGAACTGGTCGGTCAAACGCATCGTATCGTCAATTCGGGCTTTCACCGTCGAGCATTCTTCAAGGGCATGCACGAGAAGATATCGAAGGGAGAACCGTGGCGTGCTCCCATCAAGAACCGTGCGCGCGACGGGTCTTTCTATTGGGTGGATGCGCTGGTGGTTCCGCTTAAGGACCGCCGCGGCAAAAACACCGCCTACCTGTCGTTCCAGTTCGAGATCACGAAGGCTGTTGAGACCCACATCGAGCTGCAGGAGCGCACCGCCACCCTTCAAGGGGTTATGGAGAGCTTTCCCGGCGGCATATCTGTATTCGATCGCAACTTGCGGCTGATCCTTTGCAACGACAAGGTCAAGAATCTCGTCGGATACCCGGACGACCTATTTAGCAACGGCTTGCCGACGTTCGAACAGATTGTGCGCTCGAATGCCAAACGCGGTGAATACGGACCAGGCGATATAGAGGCGCTGGTCGCTGAGCGCATGCAACGTGCGGCCCAAGCCGTGCCTCACCAGCTCGAGAGACGACGGCCCAACGGGACCTACCTGGAAATTCGCGGCACGCCGCTCACAGGTGGCGGCTTCGTCACGACATATGTCGACATCACCGAACGCAAAAAAGATCAGGACACGATCGCGCGCCTAGCGCACCACGACGCGCTAACCGGATTGCCCAATCGGGTCTTGTTTCAGGACCGGATTCGCCATGCCCTCGCCCGCGTCCGCCGCGGCGATACGCTTGCCCTCCACTGCCTGGATCTCGACCGCTTCAAATCCGTAAACGACACGCTCGGCCATCCGGTCGGCGACGCTTTGCTGAAGGCCGTCGCTGGCCGATTGCAGAATGTCGTACGCGAGAGCGATACGGTCGCGCGTCTCGGCGGAGACGAGTTCGCCATCATCCAGGTCGGACCCCAATCTCCTGCCGACATCGAGGCGGTTGCAAAGCGCGTCATCGCTGCTCTGGCGCAACCCTTTAAGCTCGGCGAGAACATCATCTCAATCGGCACCAGCATCGGCATTACGATCGCACCCGACGACGGAGACAATGCCGATCAACTTATGAAGAATGCCGACCTTGCACTGTACCGCACCAAATCCGCCGGCCGCGGTGCGTTTGGCTATTTTGAGCAGGAACTCCAGTCCCGTCAGGCGCAACGCCACGAGATTGCTACGGGATTGCAGGAAGCACTCGAGACAGATGGCTTCGAACTGCACTACCAGCCAACCGTCAATGTCCAGACGCGCCGCGTCGTCGGCTGTGAGGCGTTGATCCGCTGGTCGCATCCGCAGCGCGGACTAGTGCCCGCCAGCGAGTTCATTCCGATTGCCGAGGAAGCCGGCCTCATTAACAAGATCGGGGACTGGGTCCTGAAACGCGCCTGCAGGGATGCGAAGCGCTGGCCGGAAAACGTCTGGGTCGCCGTCAACATTTCGGCTGCACAGCTTCGCGGCCACGATCTCGTCGACAAAGTGTCGGACGCGCTTGGCGACATGCCGGCGTCGCGGTTGATGCTTGAAATCACCGAATCCTTGCTGGTGCAGGACAAGGAAACAGCCAAGACTGTTATGGATCGGCTGCGCGCGATAGGCGTCCGATTTGCGCTCGACGATTTCGGCACCGGATTTTCGTCTCTGAGCTACTTGCAAGTGTTTCCCTTCGACAAAATCAAGATCGACCGATCGTTCATGGCGCCGATCGGCGACCAGAAGCGTTCAGCCGCTCTGCGCAGAGCCATCGTCCAGCTTGGACACACGCTCGAAATGACGACGGTTGCAGAAGGCGTCGAGACCGAAGAGCAATTCGCGCAGCTCGCCAACGAAGGATGTGTCGAAGCGCAGGGCTACCTGTTCTCACGCCCCGTTCCGGAAATCGTCGTTTCCAATTTTTTCGAACGCAAGCTCTAGACTGAAACAAGAAACGCCGCACTCAATTGCGGTTTAAAGATGCGGGACTTTGACAATGATGAACGCTTTCAAACTTCGCGATAAGACGCCGGCTGCTCCCGACCGCACCGAACCGCGCGAGGAACTGAAAAATGCGGACACAGTCGAAGGCAACGTGCTTTTTGAAGCTCTCGTTTGCGAGTTTCACTGGACAGCCCTTCAGATCGGCGGCGTAACGTGCATCGTGAACGCAGCCCAGCAAAAAGACCGCGCCTGGATTTTGCGGTCGTGCCAGAACTTGATACCAGCCGAAGCCGCCCTCGTCGGCGTTGCGCTAAAGCTCTGGAGCGATCTATCCATCCCGCCCGCACTCGCACGCTTTCTGTCTCGCGTCTACGTGGACCTCGCCGACGCTAAGCGGCTGACGGCCCCGATCATCGAAGCATCCGGCTCCTTCGACGGCGCCAAGATTACGCCGGCCCGCTTGCAACAGCTCGAAGAGGTCTGGCGGCAGCTTACAAAGGACTGTCTCGAAGCCGTGCACGACCTTGAACCCCATACCCGCTGGCGCCTCACGGGCCACTACAGCGAGAACGCCATGGTGCTCGCCAAATTCTTGAAGGACGTGATCTCCAACAAGAACACGCTGGTCGACCACTTCGGCAACGTATCTCTTCCGGCACTGCCCCAGCGTCGGCGCGAGCCTCGCTACGCTCTTCTGCAGCCCTGCATGGTCTATGCCCGCAACAACGCCTACCCGGGCTTCGCGCGCGACGTTTCTCAGAATGGACTTGGCATCTCCTGCAAGGGCGAACTGAGGCTTCGCGAGAACGTCACGGTCGAGTTGCGCGGCGGCCGCCGGTTGCGCGGCCGCATCGTATGGAACAAGAACGGCCAGCAGGGACTGCAATTCGAAACACCGCTCGACTACGGCGATCCGCTCATCTCCTTGGGCTGACCGCAACTTGATCCGACGTGCCGGCGGCTAGCCGCGCCCTACATACGGCATGGTCGTGGCCATGAGGGTCATGAACTGCACGTTGGTATCGAGCGGGAGATCGGCGATATATTGAACCGCGTCCGCTACGTGAGCCGCATCGAAGCGCGGTTCCGGCCTCAGGGTGCCGTTCGCCTGCAAAATACCATCGGCCATTTTTGACGTGAAATCGGTGGCGGCGTTGCCGATGTCGATCTGCGAGCAGGCAATATTGTGCGCCCGCCCGTCGAGCGAGATCGATTTCGTCAGGCCCGTTATCGCATGTTTTGTTGCGGTATATGGCGCTGAAAGCGGACGCGGCACTTGCGCCGAGATCGAACCGTTGTTGATGATGCGGCCACCCTTCGGGTCCTGCGCCTTCATCAGTCGGATCGCCTGCTGGGCGCACAGAAACGCGCCGGTCAGATTGACATCCACCACGCGCCGCCACTCTTCGATGGCGATATCTTCAATCGGCGTGCCGACGGCGAATGTCCCCGCATTGTTGAACAACACATCAACCCGGCCAAAGGTATCGCGCACGCGCGCGAAAGCGCCGGCGACCGAACCTGCATCCGCGACGTCGGTCGGCACGACAAGAACGCGCCCGCCAGAAGGCAATGCCGCCGCCGCTGTCATGGCAAGTTCGGATTCTCGCCGCCCGGCGAGCGCCACATCGTAGCCAGCAGCCTGTAGCTTGAGTGCGACGGCTCGCCCAATACCAGACCCTGCGCCGGTCACAACCGCGACTCTTGCCGTCGCCTTTGTCATAGTGGAGGTCCGTACGCCGTTGTCACCGCGTCGGCACGGGCTTTTCGCCCCTGTAATCGTAGAATCCGCGCTTCGTTTTGCGCCCGAGCCAGCCGGCCTCGACATATTTCACCAGCAATGGGCAAGGCCGGTACTTGGAATCCGAGAGGCCCTCGTAGAGCACTTGCATTACGCTGAGGCAGGTATCCAAGCCGATAAAATCCGCAAGTTCGAACGGCCCCATCGGATGGTGCGCGCCAAGCTTCATGGCCTTGTCGATTGCTTCCACCGTCCCGACGCCCTCGTAGAGTGTGTAGACGGCCTCGTTCAACATTGGCAACAGAATGCGATTGACGATGAAGGCCGGAAAATCCTCTGATACCGCCGTCGTTTTTTTTAGGCTTTCGACGAACGCCCTGGCGGTCGCGAATGTCTCGTCCTCGGTAGCGATGCCGCGGATCAGCTCGACGAGTTCCATCAGCGGCACGGGGTTCATGAAGTGCATGCCGATGAAGTCTTCCGGCCGATCGGTCGTCGCGGCCAGACGCGTGATCGAAATGGACGAAGTATTGGACGCCAGTATCGCAGACGGCTTCAGGTGCGGGCAGAGCGCGGCAAAGATCTTGTGCTTCAGTTCTTCGTTCTCGGTCGCCGCCTCAATGACAAGATCGCAGTCGCCAAATGCCTCCATGCTTGGAGCAAAAGTGATGCGCTTTAGCGCTTCGTCTTTGTCTTCGTCCTTGATGATCCCCTTGGCGATCTGACGCGCCATGTTCTTGCTGATGAGTTCTATGCCCTTGTCGTAATATTCGGGCTTCAAATCATTGAGCGCGACTTTGTACCCGGCAAGCGCCACGACATGAGCAATGCCACCGCCCATCTGACCCGCACCGATGATGCCAACCTTGTTGATGGTCCGGCCCGGCTTCACCGCCAGCGGTTTGTTCTTATCCAGCAGCTTCGGTGAATGCGAAATCATCGATTATGGATCCCCAAGCGCGGTGCGGTTTCAGTGGCCGGCTTTCTGCAGTTCGGCGTCGAGTGCCGGTAGCGCCTCGAACAGATCGGCGACGAGGCCATAATCGGCAACCTGGAAGATCGGCGCATCGCCGTCCTTGTTGATCGCGACAATCACCTTCGAATCTTTCATGCCGGCAAGATGTTGGATGGCGCCTGAGATGCCGACTGCAACGTACAGATCCGGCGCGACGACCTTGCCGGTCTGCCCAACTTGCCAGTCGTTCGGAACGAAACCAGCGTCGACCGCGGCGCGCGAAGCGCCCATGGCCGCGCCGAGCCTGTCGGCCACGGGCTCGATGTACTTGGTGAAGTTCTCGCCGTTGCCCAAGCCACGCCCGCCCGAGATGATGATGCGCGCCGACGTCAGTTCCGGCCGATCGGACTTCGTCAACTCTGCCGACTCGAATTGCGATGCACCAACCGCTGCCGGCACAGAGACGCTTTCGACTGCCGCGTTTCCGCCTTCGCCAACGGCGGGAAATGCAGCGGTACGCACTGTTATGACCTTCTTGCCATCCCCCGATTGAACGGTCTGGATCGCATTACCGGCGTAGATCGGCCGCTCGAAAGTGTCGGCGGACACGACTTTGATGATGTCGGAGATCTGCATGACGTCGAGCCGGGCAGCGACGCGCGGAAGCACGTTCTTGCCCGCCGCCGTGGCGGGCGCGATGATCGCATCGTAGTTGCCGGCAAGTGCCAGGAGAACCTCGGCGACTTCCTCTGCGAGCCCGTTGGCAAGCTGCGGCGCATCCGCCGTCAGAACCTTTGCGACGCCATCAAGCTTCGCCGCCGCCTGTGCGGCCGGTTGGCAATCGGTGCCAGCGACGAGAACATGCACGTCGCCGCCCAGCGCTTTCGCTGCCGAAAGAGCTTTTGCGGTCGCGGGCGACAGCACCGCATTGCTGTGCTCTGCCAGAAGTAGAACGGCCATATTCAGAGCACTCCGGCTTCAGTCTTGAGTTTTTCGACAAGTTCGGCGACGGAGCCGACCTTGACGCCAGATTTGCGCGTCGGCGGCTCGGATGTCTTGAGGACCTTGAGACGAGGCGCGATATCGACGCCGAAATCCTCCGGCTTTTTCACATCGAGCGGCTTCTTCTTCGCCTTCATGATGTTTGGCAGAGATGGATAGCGCGGTTCGTTCAAGCGCAAATCTGTCGTGATGACTGCCGGCAGCTTCAGTTTGACTGTCTCGAGCCCACCATCAACCTCGCGGGTAACCGAAACAACGCCGGCCTCCGGCACCACCTTTGATGCGAATGTGCCCTGCGGCCAACCGAGCAGCGCGGCCAGCATCTGGCCCGTCTGATTGCAGTCGTCGTCGATAGCCTGCTTGCCCAGAATGACGGCGTCGGGCTTCTCGCTCTCGACAATCGACTTCAGTATTTTTGCAACCGCCAGAGGCTCGACGGTAGCCCCATCGGGCGTCTCGACGAGGATCGCGCGATCAGCCCCGATGGCGAGCGCGGTTCGCAACGTCTCTTGGGACTTCGCCGGCCCGATCGAAACTGCGATGACCTCGGTCGCTGTGCCTTTTTCTTTCAGCCGAACAGCTTCCTCGACGGCAATTTCGTCGAAGGGGTTCATCGACATCTTGACGTTGGCGAGATCAATGCCGGAGCCGTCCGGCTTGACGCGAATTTTGACGTTGTAGTCGACGACCCGTTTGACAGGCACAACGATTTTCATGCCATTCGCCAGCGGCCTGGCGCTCCCATTATTTTGCTTTTTGCCCTCAAAGGGTGGTGGGGTACCGCAATGGCGAAAAACACCGGCGACGGGCGGGCTGTGCCGCGGGCCGGCGACTTCTTCTCGCAACTGCGAAAACGCAAGCTACGGGTGGGCTAGCGCCAAGTCAATTGCCGCTGCGTCGCGCCCACAACGTGGCCTTTTGAGGCGGCTCACGCCGCAATTTTTTCGGCCCGCAGGGACCCGGTAACCACCTACGCTCGGTCGAAAAGCGGGACACCACGACGTCGCATGAAGATCACCAGGATGGCGCCGGCCAGCAATCCGCCGATATGGGCCCACCACGCTATCGGCCCCATATCGGGCAGCGCGACCATGACGAATTGTGTCGCGATCCATACGCCGAGAGCCAGCGCCGCGGTGATCCGCAATGGAATGAACTTCAGCACGAGCACCCAAACCCCGACTCTTGGATGCAGCATCAGGTAAGCGGCGATGACACCTGCCACGGCTCCGCTCGCACCAATCAGAGCATATTCGCTCCCCGGTGCCATTGCGGCGTGGAATAGCGCGGCCACCACGCCGCAGATCAGATAGAACGCGAGAAAACGTGCGTGTCCCAATGCGTCCTCGACGTTGTCTCCGAAAACCCAAAGAAACAGCATGTTGCCGGCGATGTGAAGGAAGTCGCCGTGCAGAAACATGTAAGTGAGCAGCGTCAGCGGTCGCGGAACGACCGCCACGCTGTCGGTTGCCGGATAGTCGGCCTGCAGCAACCGCTGCGGCGTCATTTCTGCGGGCACGAAGGCGAGACCGGCAGTCAGCGCATTGCCCGAAGCCAGATCCAGTCCATAGACGATAAAGTTCGCAACGATCAGTCCGACCGTCACATATTGGAATGGAATGACCTTAAGTGG
>CADECN010000136.1:0-4994 GCA_902825785.1 uncultured Hyphomicrobium sp.
CATGGCAGATGGCGAACGCGCGCCGCGATATCGTCTACGCAAGTTTGTTTGCTCTGAACTGGCGTCTTGCAGGGGAGGGGACGGACTATCTTGCCCAAGATGACGCGCCGTCCGTCGTGCTGCACTTCTGGTCGCTCGGAATTGAAGAACAGTTCTACATCGTTTGGCCAGTTCTATTGCTCGTCTGCATCTACTTGTTGCGGAACGCGACCGCCGACGCATTGCGTCGCGCTTTCATCCGCTTGGCCGTTGCGCTGGGTCTGCTGTCATTCTTGCTCAGCGTGTACCTGACCGATCAAAATCAGCCGTTCGCATTTTTCGGCACACACACCCGCGCCTGGCAGTTGCTGGCCGGCGCAACCATCGCCTTCGTATTGCACAATCGCGCGGCGCCGGCATGGGCAGCAAATTCGTTGTGGGGAGTTGCTGCCTTGCTCGCGCTCTTGGCAGCGCTAGCCATCTTCAGTATCGATACGCAATACCCCGGTATCGCGGCCCTCGTGCCGGTGGCGGTCGTATGCGTGATCATCTTGCACGGCGCGTCGCATGCAAATTCTTCGGTTGCGAAACTGCTCTCATTCAAATTTTTACGGTTTGTCGGCCGCATTTCCTACTCGTGGTACCTCTGGCATTGGCCGGTTCTTATAATTGGCGCTCCCCTCGCGCAGTCCTTGGGACCGCTTGCCGTCCCAATCCTCGTCGCCGTCTCGTTTGCCCTCGCAGTCACAAGTTACCATTTCGTCGAAAATCCACTGCGCTATTCCAGTTGGGTCCTCGAACGACCGTGGCGCTCGGCGGTGCTGGGCGTTGCTGCGGTCGGCTTGTCGCTCTGTGGCGCGATACCGCTCGCCGCGTCTCGCACACCCAAGACGATCGTCATGCCCGACGGCGTCAGACTGAGCATCATCAGGACCAGCGAAACCAGACCGCGAACCTACGACGATGGCTGCCACATTGCGTTTCCCACGACGGCCTCGCCAGAGTGCGCCTACGCCGACCTATCGAGCAGCAAGACCGTCCTGCTTTTGGGAGATTCGCACGCGGCCCAATGGTTTCCGCCATTGGAGATTGCGGCAAAGAAACAAGGCTGGCGGCTGCTGGTACGCACGAAAAGCGCTTGCCCGGCGTTCGACATCGATATCTGGCTATCGGCGCTTAAGCGACCCTACCGCGAATGCCGCGAATGGCTGAGCCGTGTTCTCGATGAGGTGGATCGTACGCGCCCGGACCTCGTGATCATTGCCAACAGCTCCAAACACCCCGCCGTCGACAACCACACCAAAGAGAAAGCGGACGAGAGGACTGCGGCTGAACTCGTGGCGCAAGGCGAGGCTCAGATCGTCAATAGGCTCAGCGCGTCGGTGCGAAAAGTCATCCTTGTTAGGGACGTGCCCGAATGGCCATTTTCGCCGCCCGCCTGCAACTATCGCAGCTACCCCGCTTACAAAGACTGCGATCGGCCGCTTGCCGACCTTGCAAGCGATGGCCTGTTCCCATTCGGTGACTATGCATCGAAGCCTAACGTCGCTGTGCTCGATCTGACCGACAAACTCTGCCCCCAAGGTGTTTGCCGAACCGTCATTGGCGGTCGCGCCGTGACAAGTGACAGGCATCATTTGATGCCGTCATTCGCCGCTACGCTCTCCGAGAACTTTGCAGACCTCCTTAAGAGTTCCGCGGCGAGCGCCGCGCAAACGCATTCGAAGTGATGTGCGAACCGCGGCCAAGCGCGCCCGCGCCTAGAGTTCCTTGGTGAGGAACTGGGCCCGTCCGTAGCCGAAAGACCAGTCTTCGTCGGTGCATGTCACGAAGTTCATCATCACGTCGCTAGGCGCGATCCCGCATGCCTTTTGCAGCGATTCCGCCATCCCCTTGTAGAATTGTTCCTTCATTTCGCGCGTACGCGGACGGGTGGTGACTTGGATCATCACGAAGTTCTTGGTGCGCGGAATATCCAGACCGGTGTCTTCCATCAGCATCCGCGACGGCCGATGCTCACTGACGATTTGATAGCGATCGCGCGCGGGCACCTTGAACGCCTCAAGCATGACGGCATGGATGGTATCGAGCAGCTTCGCCAGTTCCTCGTCGCTGCGGCCCTCATAAAGATCGATGCGAAGCAGAGGCATATGGTTCTCCTCAAGGATTGTTGTTTGCCCCGCGCGCGCAAGGCCGGGTGTGAGCGCGACGACGGTTACAGCGGCCGCTGCCGCTAGTGTATCCCGGCGTGTAACGATGTTCGGCATTCGGATGCCCTCCGCAATCCCGTCCCCTTGAAGCACCTCGCGAGGCTCGCGCGCAATGGCGGGTTGAATTCTTGCGATCTCTGACATCGGCAGTTTGCGCCGCACAGACGCGGAGAAGTTGCAAACGCGCGTGTTTGCCTGAGTCACCGCCTAGCCACAGCGAGTTCATTTTCGAAATCGCGCTTGGAATTATCCACGACAATCAATTTTGCCGCGCGTACCAATCTCCGCATTAACTTTTGCGTACTTCGCCATCGGGGGTCGCGTTTCGCGTTAGACGAAACCGACGGGGGAGAGTTTAGTTTGCGTTTCAATGTTTTGGCGCAAGCGCCGTCGTGCGCGCTGCGCTCACTATTTAGAGCTTCTAAAGCGGCGCTGACACTTCTCGGCGTCTTCTTGCTTTGGGCAGGAGCGGCGCAAGCTGCTTCGGATACGACTACATCTCTGAGCATCTCACCCAACCCTAATCCGTTCGGCAATCCGACGACGTTGACCGCAACGGTTTCACCTGTGCCGCCCGACATCGGCACACCAACAGGTACGGTTCAGTTCTATCTGAACGGCACTCCGGAACCGGGCTGGACCGGGACCTTGAGCGGCGGCGTCGCGACCTTTGTCGTGCCGGAGCTCGAGTACCTGCCACCCGGCTACAATATCCACGCGGTCTATCAGGGCAGCCCTGACCACAACGGCTCGACGTCCTCGACCGTCAATCTCTTCATCCAGAAGTCGAACACGACGACCAATCTGGTTTCATCTCTAAATCCAGCCGATTTTGGCCAGTCGGTGACGTTCACGGCGACGGTTACGCCGACACCGCCGGGCGCGGGCACGCCGCTCGGGTTCATCCAATTCTACGACAATGGCAGTCCGCTTGGTTCGCCCGTCATCATGGTGTCAGGTCAGGCAGCGCGCACGACCACGGCGCTCACGCCGGGCGGCCATACCGTGACGGCCGTCTATATCGGCTCCGGCGATCACAACGGATCGACGTCCGCCGATCTGACGCAGAACATCGGCAAGATCCCCACAACAACCGTTGCGTCCAGTTCCCCGAACCCGAGTCTATTGGGCCAGTCGGTGACGCCGTCGGCAACGGTTACGGCGGCCATTGGAACGCCAACGGGCACGGCACAGTTTTTCGTAGACGGCAATCCTGTCGGTTCAGGCGCGCTTGACGGCGCCGGATCGGCCACCCTGACAACCTCGGCCCTTACGACCGGCAATCATTCAATCACGGCGCAGTACCAAGGGGACGTCAATTACCAGATTTCGACGTCGGCCGCCGCCGCGCACAAAGTCGACAAAGCAAACACGACGACATCGCTCACCGTTGTCCCCAATCCCAATCCGTTCGGGAATCCGACGACGTTGACGGCAACGGTTTCGCCTGTCTCGCCCGGCAGCGGCACGCCAACAGGTACGGTTCAGTTCTATCTGAACGGCACACCGGAACCGGGCTGGACCGGCACCTTGAGCGGCGGTGTCGCGACCTTTGTCGTGCCGGAACTCGAGTACCTGCCACCCGGCTACAATATCCACGCGGTCTATCAGGGTGGACCCGACCACAACGGCTCCACGTCCTCCACCGTCAATCTCTTCATCCAGAAGTCGAATACAACGACGGCCCTGGTTTCATCTCTAAATCCAGCCGATTTTGGCCAGTCGGTGACATTCACGGCGACGGTTACACCGACACCGCCCGGCGCGGGCACGCCGCTCGGGTTCATCCAATTCTACGACAACGGCAGTCCGCTCGGCTCTCCCGTCATCATGGTGTCAGGTCAGGCATCGCGCACAACCGCCGCGCTCACGCCGGGCGGCCATACCATGACCGCCGTCTATATCGGGTCCGGCGATCACAACGGATCGACCTCTCCCGCGCTGACGCAGAACATCAACAAACTGTCGTCGACGACGGCACTCATCAGCTCATTGAACCCGAGCACATTCGGGCAAAGCGTGACGTTCACAGCAACGGTAACAGGCGCCAGCGGTCCGCCGACGGGGACTGCGCAGTTCCTGATCGACGGAAATCCGGTGGGCACCGTAGTGCTGGACGGCGCCGGCGGGGCAACCTTCACAACCTCTACACTCGGCGCCGGGCCACATTCGGTCACCGTCCAGTACAGCGGCGATTCCACTTACCTGACATCAACATCTGCCGCCGTTTCTCAAGTCGTCAACAAGGCGGCTCAGTCTGCGTTGTCGGCGAGTGCGACACCGCCCTCGATCGCGTTCGGCGGCACGTCGACGCTGGCGGCGTCGGGCGGCGACGGCACGGGTGCGGTGACGTTCGCGGTGACGGCGGGCGACACGTTCTGCTCGCTGTCGGGTGTGACGCTGACGGGCACCGGTGTCGGAACGTGCACGGTGACGGCGACCAAGGCGGGTGATGCCAACTACAACGCGGCGACCGCGACGGTGGATGTGCCGGTCGGCAAGGCCGGCCAGAGCATCAGCTTCACGAACCCCGGCGCGCAGATCTACAGCCCGGGTGGCCTGGTGGCGCTGACGGCGACGGCGACCTCGGGTCTGACGGTTGCGTTTGCGTCGACGACGCCTGCGGTGTGCGACGTAGCGGGAACGGACGCGGTGATCCTTGCGGCCGGCGACTGCACGATCGCTGCGACGCAGGCGGGCGATACGAACTACAACGCGGCGACGGCGGTGCAGGAGACGTTCGCGATCGGCAAGGCGGCTCAGTCTGCGTTGTCGGCGAGTGCGACACCGCCCTCGATCGCGTTC
>CADECN010000136.1:5094-9100 GCA_902825785.1 uncultured Hyphomicrobium sp.
AGGCGGGTGATGCCAACTACAACGCGGCGACCGCGACGGTGGATGTGCCGGTCGGTGCACCCGAAGTTTCCGTTGCGCCCGCGACGCTTCCGGGTGGCTCCGCCGGCACTTCCTACAACCAGACCGTCACCGCTAGTGGTGGCACTCCGGGTTACACATTCGCGGTTTCGGGATCGCTGCCACCCGGACTGGCACTCTCGCCCACCGGTCTCATCTCCGGTACGCCGACGATCTCCGGACCGTTCAGCTTCTCGATCACCGCAACGGACGCTACGCCAGCCGCTAGCGGCGGCCCGTTTACTGGCTCGCGCATCTACACCGTCACGATCGACGCGCCGACCATAGCGATCGCACCCGCAAGCTTACCCGCGGGCACAGGTGGTACGGCTTACAGCCAAACAATTACCGCGAGCGGCGGTACCGCGCCTTACAGCTTCATCGTTTCTGCGGGAACGCTGCCAACCGGCCTGTCGCTCGCACCGGGCGGCGGCATTTCGGGAACTCCGACAGCATCCGGCACCTTCTCATTCGCGGTGACCGTGACCGACGGTCTGGGGTTCACTGCAAGCAAGTCCTACTCGATCGCTATCGGTGCACCCGATATCGCCGTGCAACCGGATACACTCCCACCGGGCGATCAGGGAACGATCTATGCCCAGACGTTCGCGGCAGCGGGCGGTACCGGTCCATACACATTCAACGTCAATTCCGGCGCGCTCCCGCCGGGACTGAGCCTCGACACGGTGTCCGGCGCGCTGTCGGGAACGCCAACTGCGAACGGCGCCTTCACGTTTGCGATCAAAGCCAGCGATGCCTTCGGCTTTGCGGGCATCAAAACCTACACGCTGGCAGTGGGCACGGCCTTCATTGAAAAACGCACCGTCGAGGTCATCAAGAATTTTGTCGCCCATCGCGCCGACGTACTGACATCCGACGACGCCGACCGCACGAAGAACTTCCGCCGTCTGTCCGGTTCGCTCCTCGGCGGATCGTCCACGGGCGGGCAGACCGCCGGGTATGCCGGCGACAGCCGCGCGCCGGTCGACGTAGCTGTGACAGCTGACGATGACGGCAGCGCCGGTCGCGTGGCATTTGCCACCAGCCTTCAGCAGATGTTGGCTTACGCGCGCAAGGAAAAAGGCGAAGCGACCGCCGACGGTGCAGACGGTCTTCCAATCGGCGGCCGTATGGCGCTCGGCGCCGCAACCGGTGGTGCTGGCGCAAACACCGCGGTCAACCCCGCGTTCGACGTCTGGGTGGAAGGCCGCTCGACCCACTTCGACGACGACGGCGTCGCCTCCAGCGGCAACATCGGCGTCATGTACGTCGGCAGTGACTATCTCGTGCATCCCGGCCTTCTGGTCGGCATGCTCGTCCAGTTCGACTTTGCCGACGAAAAATCGTCCCTGCTCGGCAGTAACGTGAAGGGTCACGGCTGGATGACGGGCCCCTACATCGCCGCCCGCTTCACCGACAACCTCTATTTCGACGCCCGCGCGGCGTGGGGTCAATCCGACAATACCGTCAGCCCATTCGGCACATATACCGATAGCTTCGAGACCGAGCGCTGGCTCGCGCGCGCCAACGTCACCGGCAATTGGGAATTTGGCCCTTGGCGTTTCACGCCAACGGCGGGCGTCGCCTACTTTGATGAGGACGTACAATCCTACGTAGACAGCAACGGCATTACGATCGCCGGACAGACGGTCAAGCTAGGCCGGCTGAACTTCGGACCCGAGGTCGGCTATAAATTCAAGTTGAGTGACGGGAGCACATTCGAACCCTCACTTTCGCTGCAGGGGATTTGGGACTTCGAGCGGGAGAACCCCGCGACGCTGGACGGCATCGAGCCCGGCACCGACGACCTGCGCGCCAAGGTTGAATTGGGTGCCAGTTTTGTATCGCCATACGGGTATACGCTGCGAGCGGCGGGCTCAATCGATGGCCTCGGAAGTGACGATTATAAAGCCTACGGCGGCAAACTTTACGTGAACATGCCTTTGAACTAAGGCGCGGAAATTAAGCCATATCTCACGGCATGTGTTTCGCCCGCCTTATTGGCGAGTGCGCAAAAATAACGTGCGCGACTTAACGGTAATTTCACCGCCACAACTTACAATTGCGACAATTGAATTTAGTTCTCACAAAACGTGAGGCAACCAGGATATGGCGGCGTTGGGCAGCCAAATTGCGTGTCATGACCGCTGGGACACCCCCGCGAAGCTGAGGTTCCGCGCGCGCTCGGCACGTCAGAGGACTTCGCATTCGACATGGTGTTGAGCAGAGTTCGCTTTCGCCTGCGGCCTCGCACAGTGAGCCGCATCTCGGCTCGCCTCTACGCCGCGACCGGACTGTTGTTGTTCGCGGTCGTGGCGGTGGGGATCGGCGCTCTCTACTTCGTTCGCGACACCGCGAACGTGTTGACCGGGATCACGCAAAAAGTCGTCGTGACGGGCAAGACCGCGAACGACGCGGCCCTGCGCTTGGAGCGGCACCGCCGGATCGTGCAATCCTCGCCGTTGAATACCAACCACCTGACAGCGCTGCGTCAGCGCCGGACGGCCGCTTCACTGATCGCCGAGCTGAGCGCAAGCCTCGACGTCAGTCCCGATTTCGATAGCACGATGATCCTACCTTACCTGGAGCGCCTTTCGCGCCGTGCCGACATCGTCATGCTCGCCGCCGGCAATGGCAACCAGCGATCGGCGCTGGCAGCGATGCCCGACTACGATGGAGTTGCGCAGGAAGTCCAGAAGATCATCGGCGCCGTACGAGACCGCGCAATTACCGAAACCCGAACGGACGTCGCGCGACAGCTTGCCGAAGGCAGGGCGTTGACGACCTGGGCCGTGATCGCGCTCCTCGTCACCTTGCTTTTCTCCGGCCCGCTGAGCGTTGCAATCGTTCGCAACGTCTCGCGCCGAATTGACGATATCACGAGCGCCATGCGCCGCCTCGCGGTCAACGATACCACCGTGCGCGTACCCGCTGTCGACGACATGGACGAAGTGGGTGATATGGCCCGCGCCCTGCGGGTTTTTCGCCGCAATGCCATCATGCTGTTTGAGCACTCGCGCGAGATCGAGAAACTCAACGCATGGTTCGACATAGCGCTGAACAACATGACTCGCGGCCTCTCGATGTTCGACGCCGACGGCCGCCTCGTCGTCTGCAACCGCATGTACCGTGAACTCTACAACCTTCCTGAAGAACTGGTGCGGCCGGGCGTATCGATGAAGCGCTTTATCGAGCATTTTGTGTCTCGCTCGGGCATTGACCCGGCCCAGATCAAAACAACCTGCAGCACTTGGCTCGCAACCCATCGCGCCGCGATCGCCAGCGGCGAACCGTTCAGCAAGACCCACGAACTGAGCAACGGCCGCAGCGTGGTTGTTCACATTCAGCCATTGCACGACGGAGGTTGGGTTGATCTCCACGAGGATGTCACTGAAAAGCGCGTCGTCGAAGCGCGCATCGCGCATCTTGCCTCGTCCGATCCGCTGACCGGGCTCGCCAACCGACGCAATTTTCTGGAGCGTCTCGCGTGGGCGCTGGCCGACGGCCGGCCCGGCCAAACTTCCACCGTTCTCTGGCTCGATCTCGATCGCTTCAAGGAAGTCAACGACAGCCACGGGCATCCGACCGGTGATGAGCTGCTCAAGGCGGTTGCTGAACGATTGCGCGCCAGCTTGCGTAATTGCGATGTGATCGCGCGCCTCGGAGGCGACGAGTTCGCAATCCTCGTTCATGGTCCAGCGATGCCGGCCGCAGCCGCACTTGCGCTCGCCGATCGAGTCATCGCCGGAATCGGACGGCCCTATAACATTTCTGGGCAACAGATTGTCATCGGCGCAAGCGCCGGCATTGCGATCGCGCCCGAGCATGGAAATACGCCGGACGCGCTCTTGATGAAGGCGGACATCGCGCTCTATCGCGCCAAGACCAGCGGTTGCGGTGCAAGTGTTCTCTACGAGGAGAGCTTCGAGCAGGAGATGAAGTTGCGCCG
>CADECN010000137.1 GCA_902825785.1 uncultured Hyphomicrobium sp.
CTTCATTGCGACCCTAGGGATAATCGCGCGGCAGACGAGGTCATACAAACCCTATGGCAAAGACGGCCGCGATCGCTCGCGGCCGTCTTTCGTTTCTTTCCAAATGCGTTCTCGCCTTTACTGGGGCTGCGGCTCGGGGTCCATGCCACCCTGCGGCTCCCCGCGTGGGCGGGGAACAGGACGACCGGCTGTTGGCACGGCCGATCCCGCAGGCCCCTTGGTGCCTTCATCGTCTCCACGCCGCGCGATCTTTTCGCCACGCATCAGCGTCATGCACTCATCGCCCGAAATCGTTTCGTACTCCATCAGCGCCTGCGCCATCGCCTCGAGTTCGGCCTTGTGCGAGGTGAGCACTTCCCATGCTTTCTTTTCGCCGGCGGTCACGATGCGGCGCACTTCCTCGTCAATCAGCTTAGCGGTGCCCTCACTCATGTTTTGGCGCTGCGTGATTGCGTGGCCGAGAAACACTTCCTGCTGGTTCTCACTGTAAAGCAGCGGACCCAGGACATCGCTCATACCCCACTCGGTCACCATGCGCTTGGCGATGTTGGTCGCCTGGCTGATGTCGCTTGAGGCCCCAGTATTCAAATGCTCGCGGCCGTAGATAATCTGCTCGGCAACGCGACCGCCAAAGGCCATGGCGATCTTGGCCTCGCACCACTGCTTGGAATAGCTGAGCTTATCGCGCTCCGGCAGGCTCATTGTAACGCCGAGCGCGCGGCCGCGCGGAATGATCGTAACCTTGTGAAGCGGATCGTTGCCCGGCACCAGAATGTTCACGATGGCGTGGCCCGCCTCGTGGTACGCGGTGGCGAGCTTCTCCTCCTCGGTCATGGCCATGGTCTTGCGCTCGGCGCCCATCATGACCTTGTCCTTGGAGTCCTCGAACTCGGACTGCGTGACAAGCCGCTTGTTGCGACGCGCGGCCAGCAGTGCCGCCTCGTTCACGAGGTTGGCGAGATCGGCGCCGGAAAAGCCCGGGGTACCGCGCGCGATCGTCCTGGGGTCCACGTCGGGAGCAAGCGGCACCTTCTTCATGTGCACGCGCAGGATCTTCTCGCGACCGACAACGTCCGGGTTGGGTACCATGATCTGCCGGTCAAACCGGCCAGGACGCAGAAGCGCGGGGTCAAGCACGTCAGGCCGGTTGGTGGCCGCGATAATGATGATGCCCTCGTTGGCCTCGAAGCCGTCCATCTCGACAAGGAGCTGGTTCAGCGTCTGTTCGCGCTCGTCATTGCCGCCGCCGAGACCGGCGCCGCGATGACGGCCAACAGCGTCGATTTCGTCGATGAAGATGATGCACGGCGCATTCTTCTTGGCCTGCTCGAACATATCGCGCACGCGGGAAGCGCCGACGCCGACGAACATTTCGACGAAGTCGGAGCCCGAAATCGTGAAGAACGGCACGTTCGCTTCGCCTGCGACCGCCCGCGCAATCAGAGTCTTGCCGGTGCCGGGAGGTCCGACCAGCAGGCAGCCGCGCGGGATACGCCCGCCAAGGCGTTGAAATTTCTGGGGGTCGCGCAGAAATTCGACGATTTCTTCGAGGTCGGCCTTGGCCTCATCCACACCTGCCACGTCATCGAAGGTGACGCGACCGTGTCGTTCGGTCAGCAGCTTTGCGCGGCTCTTGCCGAACCCCATGGCGCGACCGGAGCCCGACTGCATCTGGCGCATGAAGAATATCCAGACGCCGATCAGCAGCAGCATCGGGAACCAGCTCAACAGGATGCTGGCAATTGATTGTACTTCATCCTCAGCCGGACGGGCCTTGAAGCGCACGCCCTTATCTCGCAGCTTGGAAACGAGCTGAGGGTCTTCCGGCGCATAGGTCGAGAACGGGACATCGTTCGACGAGGCGTCACGTTTCGTTCCCGTGATGCGATTCCCAGCAATCACGGCCTCCGTGATCGTGCCCTTGTCCACGGCGTCGAGGAATTCCGAGTACTGGATCTCGTTCGGGCGGCGCGCCTGGTTGGGATTGCTCACCAGGTTGTAGAGCGCAAGCAGAAGGACGAGCAGTGCCGCCCAGATCGCAAGTTTCTGATAATTCGGATTCATTTTTGTCCCTGGTGTCGCCGCGCGGGCCATAAATATGCGGCTGGACCTGCGTTCGCGCAGCCCCTAGGTCAAGCCTAACATAGGGGTGACCCCGACATCGCACAAGTTTGCGAATTTACCCTATCACCCCAGCTTCGTGAGGGGATCGCTCAGGGATGTTGGAATTGTGACGGTACGTCTTGTCATCGGCTGCATAGCGGGCTCGCGCTTGCGGCGTCGGGATCGGCGCCAAGCGCGCCACCCGGAACAGCAAACGGCGGCAACGTCGGCGCCGCCACCAGCGTTTCCCCATGCCAGAGCGCCGGTTGTGAGATGGCGGCCTGAGCGGGCAAGCGCGCAGTATCGAGCCGATTCGTAATTTCGCTTAGACCTACACGTCCCAGAGGACGGATCGTGCTGCCCGACCATTGCGAACCAGGTCGGCAGGCAATTCGGAAACGCTTGTCCCAGACGATCTCCCCGCCGGCGGGCAGCAGCACGTCATTGGTCGACAGTCGGCCCGGCTCGCGCCAAATGCGAACGCGTTGATCCGATGCCACGATAACGGCACCTCCCAAGGTTACGGAAATCTCGCGTCCGGATTCGAGCCGCCGGACAATGCTTTCGATCTCCGACAATTGGGGGGAAGGGCTGGCACCTCCGAAGTATTCGATCAGACGCGCGACAACGCGCTGGCGAAGATAGGCCGGCCCGCCGTCGAAGGCTGGCCACAGAAAGTTAGCGAAAACGCCGTTATTGAGTTCAAGGGCAACGGTCGCCTCGAATGCTTCTGCCGCGTAGTCGAGGGCGGCGCGCGCATCGCCCAGGCGGCGCGCTGAGAGCGAAAGTGCCTCCGGGCTTAGGCCCAGCTCGTGCAGCAATGGCATCGACGCGCGCAGTCGCGGGCGTTCGAACTTCACGTCGCGGTTGGTTGGATCGTCAGCGACGGCAACCCCGCGCGACCTAACTGTGGCGTCGAGACGGGCTTTTGAGAACGCCAGCAACGGACGCAGCAACGTGACACGCCCATCGACGGTTAGCTTCCGCGTCGGCTGCATCGCCGCCAACCCATCGACCCCGGAACCCCGCGCCAAGCGCATCAGCAACGTCTCGGCCTGGTCGTCAGCGTGGTGCGCAGTCACGACGGCAGATCTTTGCCCCGCCGCCGTTTTGGCCGCGTGCTCAGCCAAAAGTTGGTAGCGCGCGTCTCGGCTCGCCGCGGGTAGCCCCGTCGTTGGCTTTTCTCCCAGCCACGGCAGCGTGACGTGCGGTACGCCTAATCGCGAAGCCTGCGCAGCCACCGTCTCCGCCTCCTCACGCGATTGCGCGCGAAGGCCGTGATCGATCGTCGCCGCGTGTACGCGAGGCAACGGGCCATCGCGGCGCCCGCGCCATTCGGCGACCAGTTCGAGCAACGCCATGCTGTCGGGGCCACCGGAGACGGCGAGGACGATTATGGGATATTCGGCGAGCGCAACGAATGCCGCGTCGGCCTCCGATGCCGAGATGGCCTCGTCGACCGGCATTAGGTCAGGGGCAGCCGACGCGTTGGCGTTCGGACTTTGCGCGCGCCATCACGCTTTGCGGTGCGTTGGGAAATTTGCTGCTCAGTTCTGAGTATGAAGAACACGCGGCATCCTTCTGGCCTAAACGATCAAGCGACATAGCGAGCTTCAAAAGGCTGTCAGGTGCCTTCGAGCCTTGCCCGTAATTCTGATAGCCCTTCAGGAACGCACTCGCAGCAGCCTTGTATTGGCCGCGCACGAAGTGGGACTCTCCCAACCAATATTGCGCGCTGCCCGCAAGCGAGTCGTTCGGGAACTTTTGCAAAAAGTTGTCGAAAGCGGTTTCTGCTGCGCCGTAGTCACGCTGAAGTAGATAGCCGTATGCCGATTCATAGAGCTTTTTGGGGTCGCCGGCATCGGCGGCTGGAAGTGCGGCGGTTGCGACAGGCGGCGGCTGGCCGCCAAAGGTCGAGCCCGGCGGGGGCTCGGCCGCAGCGGTTTGCCCGACCGGCGCGCTTTCAAGCAATCCTCCAATCGGATCGTTGTGGCTTGCGGTCGCGACTGTCGTCGAGCCAAAGTCACCACCGACGTCCGCGTTGCCAGTCGAGGGTGCGAGTTCGGAACGCTTCGGGGTGCCGCCAAGACTGCGAACCTGATCCGACAGTTGCTGCACTTGGGCGGTCAGCGCGCGAATTTGAGTCTCTAGAGCATCGATACGACCCGCGTCGGCGCCGCCGCCAATGCTGCCAGACTGCGGAAAGGGCGCTGCTGTCGCCCCTCCACCCTGCCTAGAAAGCGACTCGAGCGTGCCGACCATCACTTGCATGTCGACAAGTTGCTCTTCCAAGCTTTCGACGCGCGCCTTGAGCGCGCCATCGGATGCGGTCGCGGGAGCCGCTGCGGGGGGCGCCTGCGCGGCCGCTTGGCCGGCACAGAACAGCGCCGCTACCAAAGTTAGCGCGACAAGCCAAATCGCATCCGTTTGACGTCTAAATCCCGCCATTCCCTACTCCGCCTCGTAGTTTTGCCTTCGACCCCAATTCGGAACCCGCGGTCTGTTATGAACAACAGGTGCTCATGCCCGGATGTCACGGCTGTTCGAAGCCGTCAATCCTCGCGGCGGGCGCCGATTGCGCTGTAGTCCCCAACGGCTGCGCAAAAGATCGGTCGACGTCGGCGCTGCCAGTGCTGAACGCGCGATTGGTGATCAGGGTCTCAACGTGGCGATTCTGCGCCTTGCACATGAAGGTCTGGCAAACAGCGACCTTGTCGCCATCGCCGCGTGCGTCGATTTGAATGCGCTCCGCTTCGACACCGAAGCTGATGAGCCTGTCGCGCACGGCTTCGGCGCGTCGGCGGGATAACTGCTCGGCGTCTTCATGGGCGCCACCGTCGTCGGCGCGGCCGATGACAACCGCATAAACGTCGCGCCGGCGCTTAAGCCAGCGTGCCTGGTTCTCGATCATAGCGCGTGCGCGTCCGCCAATGCTTGCCGAGTTCTCGGCGAAAAAAACACGATCCCCGACATTCAGCAGGAAATCGCGGCGCAGGCTTTCGGCGCGTGCACCTTCGACGCCCTGACCTCGCGGGTTGCTCTCAGCCGCACGTGGATCGACCGCCGGCGCCAACGCCCCCATGGCTTTCAATTCGGCGTTCGCGCGCGCTGATTCCGGCGTACCGGGAAATTCTGAAAGAATTTGTCCGAACAGCTGGGTGGCGAGATCGCGCTTGTTGACCGTCATCGCTTCAATGGCGTCCTCCAGCAGCGCTGAGGGACCGTCGCGTGCTGCAAGCGGTGCAACGACGAAGGACGCGATCGTCACAACGATGACGGCGATCGCACCTCGCACATGCCTGCTGCCGCAGCCTGTAATCGACAGAAACAAAAGACCACCCAATGCCGACATTCCGAGTGTCGGAAAGTATGGGTATGCGGCGTCAATTGGGCCAAACTTTGCCGCCGCTGCAGCAACCGATGTGGTCAGCCGTTCTACTGCCACCGCTCACCGCGACAGCCCAAAACGGCAATACCGGCCAGCGAACTAGCGCTGGCTAACCTGACCACCGCTGTTCAACACGGTCTGGGCGCGCCGGTTTTGCGACCAGCACGAGATGTCGTCGCAGACCGCTACGGGTCGCTCCTTGCCATACGAGATTGTACGCATGCGTCCGGCGTTGATGCCGTTCTGCGCAAGGAAGTTGCGCACCGCAGTTGCACGACGTGCACCGAGCGCAATGTTGTATTCGCGCGTGCCACGTTCGTCGGCGTGCCCCTCGACCGTAATCGCGTACTGCGGATACTGTGCGAGCCACTGCGCCTGCTTCGACAGTGTCTGTTGAGCTTCCGGCGTCAGATCGACTGAGTCAGTCGAGAAGTAGACGATATCGCCGACATTCTGGGAGAAGTCGCGCTGAGACCCCGGCGTCGCAGACCCGTATTTGCCACCGAGCGAGCCGTCCGGCTGCAGCTCTTTGTTTGCGGCGCAAGCCGTCAGCGATAAGCCGATCGCGAGGAAGGCTCCGAGGCGAAGCCACTGACGTCCCGCTAACGTGCCAAGCATTTCGCGATCCCTTTCAACCGGGCTGCGGGCACTAGTGGTGCCGCACGCAGCCTCGAAAGCCACCCCAGCCGTGGCATAGTCTCAATCCGTCTAGTTGGCCGACGCGCCGAAAATGTGACGAATTCCGCGCCTTTCCGCGGTATCGGATGATCTGCGCGATAGCTACGGGACGGATTATCGCGCCCGCAATCCGATTCGGCCAAGTGGCGTTCGTGCCAACCAACAGCTACCGTGTCGCTGTGCATATCCGCGCATCGCGGCGGACAGCTACATAATACGCCCAAAAACGTTCAAGACCGAGATGGTGGCGCACGTGACGCCAGCAACTCGGTCTTGATGTTCGATCCGAAAGACGCAATACGACCAGGGGATCCCTTATCGTGCGACCTCTACGGCCGGAGCATCCGCGCCAAGCTTCATCGGTGCATGCTCGACCTCTTTGCGGCAAGCGCCAAGAGCGAGAGCAACGACGACTGTGGCGAGAACGATTGCGCCCTTCATGTGATCTTCTCCTAGGTTAGTCCCGGGCTTTCGCCCTTGGCTTTAGCGAGCGACGTGCTCAGCCGGGACATCAGCGCCGAGCTTCAACGGCGTGTGCTCAACTTCGCGACGGCAAGCGCCAAGCGCCACAGCCGCAACAACTGCTGACAGAAGGATCAGCCCCTTAACACCCTGCATGGTCATATCTCCTGATACGATTCCGGCAAAAGCCGTATCTTGGGGTACCGGCGGCAGGCGATCTGATCAAGTTCTGAGGCGCCAATCCTCAAGTTTTCCAAGCCAATAGATGCGAAAATGCAACGGGGTCGTGGCACCAAGGCCGCCTTTGCGGACGACCCGTTTGTGACTACTCAACGCGTTGTTTTTAATGTGTTATTTAGATTAACTCTGACGCGCGAACGCGCGATCTGGACGCCGTTCGTAAATGCCGAGTTAATTCAGAAGCGGTGACCAGGCCGGATCGGAACCGAAGTCAGGCGTCGCGACCTGCCGCTCGTTATAGCCAGTGATGTCGACCGAATAGATTCTGGGGCCGCCGTTAGCGCCGGCCGACTCGCGGAAGAACATCAGCAGGCGTCCGTTGGGCGCCCAGGTCGGTCCCTCGTTGTGGAACCCCTCGGTCAGAATGCGCTCTCCCGAACCATCCGGTCGCATGACCCCAATCAAGAACCGCCCACTCGCCTGCTTGGTGAACGCTATGTAGTCCCCGCGCGGTGACCAGACGGGTGTCGAGTAGCGTCCGTCGCCGCTGGATATCCTTCTGGGTGCAGACCCGTCGGAGCCCATAACGTAAAGTTGCTGCACGCCGTCGCGATCGCTTTCGAAAACGATGTTGCGGCCGTCAGGCGCGTAGCTGGGCCCCGTGTCGATGCCATTCGACTCTGTCAGGCGGCGCGACTGCCGGCTTCGCAGATCCATCTCGAAGATGCTGGACCGGCCGTCAGGCGTACCGAGGCTCATGACGATGCGCTGGCCATCAGGTGAGAAGCGCGGGGCGAATGTCATGCCGGGGAAGTCCCCGACCAGTTCGCGCTTTCCGGTCTCAAGGTTCATGATGAAAACCCGTGGCTGATCGCGGGTATACGACATGTATGTAATTTCTTGATTGGTTGGCGAGAACCTCGGCGTAAGCACGAGTTCCTGGCCCTGGCTCAGTAGACGGACATTCGCACCGTCCTGATCCATGATCGCCAATCGCTTGACGCGTTTGTCCTTTGGGCCGGTTTCGTCGACGAAGACGACACGGGTATCGAAATAACCCTTTTCACCCGTCATGCGCTCGTAGATCTGATCTGCAATCAGATGGCCGATGCGGCGCCAATTTTGCGAAGATGTCGAGAAGCGCTGGCCGGCGAGCTGTTTGCCGGTCGCGACGTCCCAGAGGCGGAACTCGGCCCCGACTTTGCCGTCGCCGCTGTTGACGACACGGCCGACCACGAGGGCATCGGCCTGGACGGCGCGCCAATCAGGAAAGCGCGGCGCGGCATTCACGTCGCGGACCTGTTCGAGGAAAGAGGCGCGATCAAGCGGCGCGAACAATCCGGAGCGCTCAAGATCACCTTGCACGACGTTCGCGATGTCGGATCCCAATTGGCCGTTGTCGCCTAGAAACATCGGTACCGCGATTGGGATCGGCGCGATCGTACCTTGCGTCTGGGTGCCCTGCAGCTGCGCATACGCTGGCGCGGGCAGAGCCACCGCAAGCCAAATGCTTACGCAGCCCAATATGGCTGCGAGAGTTTTCGTGACGGGATAGGACTTGGTCATCATCGATCGAATCCGGTCTCCTCAGCGGCTCGCCGCGATTCGGAACATAACGGTAAGACGAGCCCCTTTTGCGGGCGAATGCAGCAACTCTTTGACATTTACAACAGTTCGCGCGGATCAAAGGTCCAATCGATATACCGCCAGCCACCTTCGTACTTGTCGGGCGGCAGGCGGAAAGGCACGCAGGTCTTCACAGCCCGCAAAGCCGCCTCGGCATAGACCTGCCCTGCTGCTGACGAGGGGGCGGCGGTCACTTTCGGCTCGGTGCGCAGCGTCCCGTCCGGATTCATCTCCCAACTCAGCGAAACGACGGGAACTTCACTGCCGCCGCCCGTTCCGGGCGGTCGCCAGCAGCCGTTCAATTGCGCCTTCAACATGCCTTTCAGCATGTCTTGTTCGCGCAGTGACAGAACGGTATCGGCGCCCGTGGCCGTACCGGCTTCTCTGCCAATCGCCAACGCGTCATCTCGCGTGCCCGATGCCTGCTGGCCCTTCTTTCGCGGGTCCTTATCGAGGAGCGCCTTCTGAGGCGCGTCGTCCTTCGACTTGTCGAGTAGCGAGGCGATCTTGTTAGGGTCGAACTTCTTCTTAGCTTCTTCGGCCTTGCGCTTCTGTTCAGCCAACTTTTTCTTTTTGGCTTCCTCGGCGAGCTTTTTCTTTTTCTCTTCGTCTGCTTTCTTTTT
>CADECN010000138.1 GCA_902825785.1 uncultured Hyphomicrobium sp.
AGCAGCAGCGTGCGGATGTGCGCGCCGTCGACGTCGGCGTCGGTCATGATGATGACCTTGTGGTAGCGGAGCTTGTCGAGCTTGAACTCGTCGCGACCGATGCCCGTGCCGAGTGCTCCGATGATGTTCGTCACCTGCTCGCTGGAAAGCATCTTGTCGGTGCGCGCACGCTCAACGTTCAAGATCTTGCCGCGGATCGGTAGCACAGCCTGGAACTCGCGCTTGCGGCCCTGCTTGGCGGAGCCGCCCGCCGAGTCACCCTCGACGATGAAAAGCTCCGTCTTGGACGCGTCGCGATCTTGGCATTCGGCAAGTCCGCCCGGCAGGCGCAGACCGTCAAGCGCGCCCTTGCGCCGGGTCAGGTCGCGCGCCTTGCGCGCCGCTTCGCGCGCGCGCGCGGCCTCGACGATCTTGCCGACGATCGATTTGGCTTCCTTGGGATGCTCCTCGAACCAAGCGCCGAGCTGATCGCCGACCATGGATTCGACGACCGGCTTCACTTCGGATGAGACGAGTTTGTCCTTGGTCTGCGATGAGAACTTGGGATCGGGCACCTTGACCGAGAGCACGCAAGTCAGACCCTCGCGCGCGTCATCGCCCGAAAGCGTGACCTTCTCCTTCTTCGCAATGCCGCTTTCTTCCGCATACTTGTTGACGATACGCGTCAGCGCGGCGCGGAAGCCCGCCAAGTGCGTGCCGCCATCGCGCTGCGGAATGTTGTTCGTGAAGCACAAAACGGTCTCGTGATAGGTGTCGTTCCACCACAAGGCGACCTCGATCGTGATGCCGTCCTTCTCGCCTCGGATCATCACAGGTTCGCCGAGCACGGCCTGCTTGGAGCGGTCGAGATAACGTACAAACGCAGCAGTGCCGCCTTCGTAGACGAATTCCTCGCGCTTCACGTCGGCATGGCGCGCATCGGTGAGGACGATCTTCGCACCGGAGTTCAGGAACGCGAGCTCGCGCAAGCGATGCTCGAGCGTCGCGTAGTCGAATTCCGTGACGTTGTGAAAGGTTTCGAGGCTCGGCAGGAACGACACTTCCGTACCGCGCTCGCTATCGGCGTCGCCGACAACCTTCAGCGGGGCAACGGCGTTGCCGTTCTTGAACTCGATCACATGCTCCTTGCCCTCGCGCCAGATGCGGCACTTGAGCCAGGCAGAGAGTGCGTTGACGACGGACACGCCAACGCCGTGCAGGCCTCCCGAAACCTTGTAAGAGTTCTGATCGAACTTGCCGCCGGCGTGCAGTTCCGTGAAAACGATCTCGGCGGCCGAACGCTTCGGCGTCTGATCGTCGTCCTTCTTGATGCCGGTCGGGATGCCGCGTCCATCGTCGCGTACCGTGCACGAACCATCGGGGTTAAGCATGACCTGGCAGGACTTCGCATGACCGGCGAGAACCTCGTCGATCGCGTTGTCGACGACCTCGTAGATCATGTGGTGGAGACCCGATCCATCATCGGTGTCGCCGATGTACATGCCCGGGCGCTTGCGGACCGCATCGAGCCCCTTCAGCATCTTGATGCTGTCTTCGCCGTAGTCGTCCGGCGAGGGCGATTTCTTTGCTGATTGAGCGGTCATTTGAGCCTTCAAAAGGGTCGTTTTCCTCACCGAATTTTATAGCACAAAGCGGCGCGGAACGCCGCATGAATTCGCGCCAATGCGGTGGCAAAAACCGCAATATTTTCAGTATTTTATCTGTGACCGTTTGTCCCCGATCGGCGACTCAAGCAGCCGGGAGAAATTTACCCTCGTCGACATGCCAGAATCGGGCTTTTCCGGCGAGAGCGGCAAAGGCCGTTTCGTCAGTACCCGTCATCCAAGCCTGGGCGCCGAGCCGTAGGATTTCGTCGAACAGGGCACTCCTTCGGTGAACATCCAGATGGGCGGTGATTTCATCCAACAACAATATCGGCGCGGCGCCTTCCTGGCGCTCGGTGAGCAATTCCGCGTGCGCAAGGACGAGGCCGAGCAGCAGCGCTTTCTGTTCGCCTGTCGAGCATAGGCGCGCATCGAGCGACTTCGGGCCGTGCATGACGGCGAAATCGGACCGGTGCGGCCCGTCGAGCGTGCGGCCGGCGGCACGGTCACGCTCACGGGTAGCGCCAAGCGTTCCGGCGTATGCATCCTCGGCCTCGACCGCCGGCATCGTCGCGAGCGCATCCTCGAGCCCACCCTGCAACGTGATTGCTGACCAAGGGAAAGCGGAATTGGCGTCGCGTTCCCGGCGGCGTTCGATCACGCTTGCCATGGCGGCGACGGCTTCGAGGCGGGCGGCGGCGACCGCGACGCCCGATTCCGCCATCACGCGTTCGAAGCCCGATAGCTGTGCGTCGTCTCGCACGCCATCCGACAGCAAACGGTTGCGGCTCGTCATGGCGCGCTCGAAGCGGCCGGCAATGGTGCGGTACGCGGGGTCGAAGCAGAGGATCAGCCGGTCGAGAAAACGGCGACGTTCGCCCCCCGAACCGGTGAAGAGCCCGTCCATTGCAGGGGTGAGCCAGACAATCTCCAGATAGTCGGCGAGCACGCCGGAGCCTGATTGCGTCACGCCGTCGATGCGCACGAGCCGGTTCGCGCGGTCGCCCACCTCCGGCGCGGCGCGTGTCAGTCCCGTGCCGATATCGGCCGGACCGGCGAGCGTGTGTGCGCGCGCGGCAATGGCGAACGTGCCGTCGCCGCCAGAGCGAACCAGTTCCGCGAACGGCGCGCGGCGCAGACCCTGGCCAGGGGATAGCAGCGACAAGGCTTCAAGGAGGTTGGTCTTTCCCGCGCCGTTGGAGCCGGTGACGACCTGCGGCTCCGGCCCCGTCTCCACGGTGAGCGCCGGATAACTCCGATAGTTCGTGAGCGAGAGGCGCTCAACCCAAAGTCCCTTCGCGTCGTCTAGCATTGGCAGATCGCCGCGGATCGGAGACAAGCATTCGAGAGCGTCGAGACTAACGCCTTCGGGCGTCTTGCGGCGCGGTCTGCGTCACAACTCAGGTGGGAAGCCATGCGAACGATGCTCTACTGTCTGGCGGGCATTGCCGTTGGGTTTGCGCTTGGCGCGGGCATCGGCATCGTACTGGTCAACGTATTCTCTTCGAATACGCATGACAGAAGCGTCGAAGCCGCCATGACGGCGGCGTTCGTCACCGGCCCTGCTGGAGCAGTGCTCGGCTTGATCGTGGCCTGGTTGCGCGCCCGGCGGAGATAACCGCTCGTTCCTCACACCCGCATCGGCATCAATACGTAGAGCGCGCCTTCGTCAGACCCGTCGCGCACCATGGTGGGCGAGCCCGGATCGGCGAGAAGGAAGCGTGCCTCGTCGCCTTCGAGCTGGCCTGCGATGTCGAGCAGATAGCGAGCGTTAAAGCCGATTTCGAGCGTGCCGGCGCCGTAGCCGACCGGGATCTCCTCGGTCGCGCTGCCGCCTTCGGGGTTGTTAACCGACAGCACGAGCTTGTCCTTGGCGAGGTTCAGCTTGACGGCGCGGCCGCGCTCGCTCGCGATCGTCGACACGCGGTCAACGGCGCTGATAAAGGCCGCGTTCGGCACCTTCATCTCCTTGTCGTTGTTGTGCGGGATGACGCGGCTGTAGTCCGGGAACGTCCCGTCAATGAGTTTTGATGTCAGCACAACAGGGCCGATCTCGAAACGGATTTTGGTCTGCGACACGCCGACCTTGACCTTGGCCGAGGTGTCTTCCAGCAGTCGCGCGAGTTCGTGCACCGTCTTGCGCGGCACGATCACGCCCGGCATGCCGTCGGCGCCTTTCGGACGCGGCAACTCGACCTGCGCCAAGCGGTGGCCGTCGGTCGCGACCGCGCGCAGCGTCTTCGCTTTGCCGGTTTCGGCGGTGTGCAGGTAGATGCCGTTCAGGTAGTAGCGTGTCTCTTCCGTCGAAATGGCAAAGCGCGTCTTTTCAATCAGGCGCTTCAGCTCTCCCGCTTCGATCGTGAATTCGTGACTGATCTCGCCGACCGTGAGATCGGGAAAATCCTCGGCCGACAGTGTCTGCAGACTAAAGCGCGAGTGGCCCGACGTGATGGTCAGGCGCTCCTTGTCGCCATCGCGCTTCATTTCGATCTCGGCGCCTTCAGGCAGCTTGCGAACGATGTCGTGCAGCATGTGTGCCGGCACCGTGAGCGCGCCGGGCGCCTGTACCTTGGCGTCTACGCTCTCGCTGACCTCGCGCTCAAGGTCGGTCGCCTTGAACATCAGCGTGTTGCCCGAGGCTTTCAGCATCACGTTCGACAATATGGGGATGGTGGTGCGGCGCTCGACGACGCTCGTCACGTGGCTCAACGCCTTCAAGAGTTCCCCACGTTCAATCTCGAGACGCATATCTTTCCTCGGTCTGGTGCGGAAGGCGCGTGCGGCGGGTTACGGGAGCGGGCCCGGTGTGCGCACACGCTTTGAGAGAATTCGCGCTCGGTCGCGTTTTTAGCGCGGAATCGTGCGCGGGAGGGGATCAGAGCCGAAAGGGGGCTATATTTCAAGCCAAGATGACGCTTTTGGCGTCGTTTCAGGCCGATTTCACATGTTTTTGGGCGCAAAAGAAGCCGCCGACCGGGGGTTCGGCGGCGGCTTCACTCAGAGCGGCGGACGACGGGTTTGCGCCCGCGCGAGCGTCAGTGATTGAGTAGCTTTTTCAGTTCTTCCAGTTCGTCCTCAAGACGGGGGTTTTTCGTGATTTCGCCCTCGATCTTGCGGATTGCGTGCAAAACCGTCGTATGGTCGCGGCCGCCGAAGCGCCGGCCGATCTCGGGCAGGGAACGCGCGGTCAAATGCTTGGCGAGATACATGCCGATCTGGCGCGGCCAGACGACGGAACGATGACGGCGCTGTGACAGCAGATCGCTCTTCGACACGCCGTAATGGCGCGAAATGATGCGCAGGATGTCCTCGATCTTGATGCGGCGCGGTTCAAGGTTCTGAACCAGGTCGCGGATCACGGTCTCGGCAATATCCAGCGTAATCGGCGTTCGCATGTACTGCCAGGTGGCGTAGAGGCGGGTCACCGCGCCTTCCAGTTCACGGCCGTTTTCGGTCAGGCGCGAGGCCAGCAGGTCGAGAACGTCACGCGACAGTGTGAAGGACGGATCGACGCCGCGCTTCTCGGCGAGCCGCTTCTCAAGGACTTTGAGACGCAGATCGTAATCAAGCGGATTGAGCTCGGTGACAAGACCGCGCTGCAAGCGCGAGCGCATACGCTCGTTCAGTCGCTCGATGTGGTTGGGCGCCCGCGCGGAGGCGACGACCACCTGCTTTCCGCCGTCGAGCAGCGCGTTGATGATGTGGTCGAATTCCTGCTCGGTCTTTTCGCCCTGAAGGAATTCGAGGTCGTCGATCAGCAGCATGTGAATGTTGCGGAAGCGCTCCTTGAACGAGAGCGGATCGGCCGATCTCAGCGCTTCGACGAACTGATAACGGAAGCGCTCGGCCGTTAGATACAGAACCTGAGCATTCGGCTGCCGGCGCTTCACTTCCCACGCGATAGCGTGCAGCAGATGGCTTTTGCCGAGCCCGACGGATGAGTGGATATAGAGCGGATTGTAACCGGGCGCGTCTGTCAGGACCGTTTCGGCTACCTGCGTGGCGCCGGCGTGCGCCATGCGGTTGGCGGCGCCCACCACAAAGCTGTCGAATGTGTAACGCGGATCGAGCGGCGAACCTTCAAGACCACCGGCGGACGTGCGCTGAACGGGCGCGATTGCAGGCTTGAATACGTTTGGACGCGGCTGCGCGTCGGATGATGACGGTGCGGTAGCCGCGTGATTGGACGCCGCGTCACCGCTCAGTTCCGTCTTGGGATCGGGTGCCCGCTGGCTTACGGCGCCCGGCTGGCGCCAGACTACGTCGACGCGTTCCGCCGTATCGAACTCGATTAGAGCGCACTCCAGAAGCTGCTTGGAGTAGTGCTCGTCGATCCAGTTGCGCACGAACTTCACGGGCACCGACACCTTCACGATGCGACCGTCAAAGCTTTCGAATTCCATGCTCTTGAACCAGCTCGAATAGATTTCTTCTCCGAGCCGCGCTCGCAACGTTGCGCGGACTTTCTGGCCGCGTCCTTCGACCGCCGCAGTCGGCTCTGCGCTTTGAACCGCGCCGGCCACGCCCGCGCCCTGCGCGTCGTTCGTTTTTGCTGCATGCATGTGTCGTGCTCCCCGCTACTAAAAATCAAAATCTTGAGTGACCCTCACATCCCGGCGCGCTCGCGCCTGGATCCTCAACAAAACCGGCGGACATGCCGGACGCTTTCACCTCCAAATTAACAGCGGGCCGGCCTCGGCCCTTTTTCGTCAGCCCTGAATCCAGGCGAGCCCGCTCGCCTTCCAGCCGCCGACCACTCCTCTGTGCCGTTCGGGATCGAGTGGTCCCTCGAAACCCTCCGCCACGTTGCGACAGCGGCGGTAACCCGCCGACGCCATCACTTCTGCCGCCATGCGGCTGCGCCCGCCGGAGCGGCAGATGAAGAAAACCTCATCGTCCTTGGTCGTGCCGCGCTGTGCGAGCGCCTCTTCCACGCGCTGAGCAAAATCGGCGGCGATCCGGTTATCCGGAAACGACTGCCATTCGATCAGAGCAACATCCTTTTCCAACGCGGTCAGATCGGGGATGCCGACGAACGCCCACTCCGCCTTTGTTCTCACATCGATCAAAACCGACCTCGCATCGGCTTTCAGCCGATCCCAGGTTTCCAGGACGGGCACGTCCTCGATGGGGAGAACTCCGAATTTTTCCACGGCCCTCAACCACGCCAGAGACAACTTTCGGAAACATCTTTCAGCACCGCACTGGCGGGCCGCCAGCCGATCAAAGCCTCCTATGCCCTCCGCACGAGAGCTTTGGAGATCCGTCAGATGTTTCCGAATTTGACGATGAACTACGATCCGCGATTATCGCGATAAATCCTAGCTCTACGCTCGCCTGTTACGCTTGTGCGAACGATTGCCTACCCCGCCGCCGTCCACTGCCTATTCACTACCTGTTAACCCTAGTGACGGCAAGCCGCCCACCCTTCACTTCACCTCGCGATGACGCTCAAAAAACTTTCCACAGGGTTCGTGGATAGATCGCTGCCAATGGCCATCTTCTGTGGACGAGCGTTTTGACTCCGCATCCTTTTTTAAGTCCCGCCATCCTCGTTTTTCGCGCCACGGTCCGGCCAAGGGTTCTGTCATCGTAACGTCATTTTGTGTTTGCGCCGCGATCACGCACGGACTCACGCGAGCCGCTGCGATGATGTGGAAACGGTCCGGCCCGCCCGGGATTCCATGAGCTTATCGACGGCTGAAAAAGCAACGGGCCCACGAGGGGCCCGGGGAGTCGCGTTGCGAAGTGGCCACAGGGAGAAAAAATGCCCAGCGGTGCGAAATATGTCCTTAGGCCGACATGGCCTTGACACGTTGCGCGAGCCTGGAAACCTTACGGCTAGCGGCCTTCTTGTGCATAATTCCCTTCTGGGCGGTGCGAACCAGGATGGGCTCCGCTGCCTTGAGAGCGGCCTCGGCCTTACCCTTGTCGCCAGCCGCGATCGCTTCCTCGACAGAGCGAATTTCGGTCTTCACGCGCGAGCGACGCGACTTGTTGACCTCGGTGCGGCTGATCATCTGGCGTGCGGCTTTCTTCGCCGACGACGTATTGGCCATGAGTCTAGAACCTTTGTTTCAGCGTGCGCGGTCCCGGCGCCTTGTTTTCGCGCGCGGATGATCCGGACGGGTT
This sequence comes from uncultured Hyphomicrobium sp., assembly GCA_902825785.1. Taxonomy (GTDB): domain Bacteria; phylum Pseudomonadota; class Alphaproteobacteria; order Rhizobiales; family Hyphomicrobiaceae; genus Hyphomicrobium_B. The sequence goes on from CADECN010000138.1 coordinate 7,716, forward strand.
GTTGGAAACGGCTGCGCCGCCCGGAAAACGGCCCCGGGCGGCGCTTGGCGGCTCCTATAGCCGTCTCGCGTTACCTGGTCAACGCGCCAAGCCCAGTCTGAGACCGCAAAAAGCGCGATTCCACGCGACCCAACGGCAAGAATCGTTATTGTGCCGCGGGATCAACGGCTGCCCGGTGCGGGCTGCGGCTAGAGAAGGGAGCGGGCCATGGGAGCACTGACGGGGTGGATGATCGCGTTGACCGTCTCCGTTTGCGCGACGGTCATCGCGGCAGCGGCGGGCGACCAGCTGCTGCACATGGCTACGACCGGCCTCGTTAGCCTGGGAATCGCGCTTCTGGCAGCACGCGAACACCGCAGCCTGCTGGTTGCGGGCGCTTCCGAGAGCGTCGTTGGGGCATCGACCGCGCGCTATTGCGGGCTGGTCTGGGCTTGGGGCGCCGTCGCGACGCTCGTCACCTATGCGTTCACGCTCGAAGCCAAATGGCCGGAGTGGTGGCAGTTCTTTCTCGGCTTTTCGTTCGCTGCGGTCGCGAGCCTGCTATTTGCCGCCATGCTCAACCGTGATGCGGAACGCGGCGCCGTCGACCCCGGCCTTCTCAAAATCGGACGCGCGCTCATCATCGCGCAGATCGTCGGCATGGCTGCCGCCATCATCTCTCTTTTCATCGACGGCAAATTCCCGCGCGACATCAGCAAGCCCGACTGGGCGAACTGCAACATCTTCTTTTTTGGCGCGCTTGCCATCGCCGCGATCAGCATCAATGCGCTGGTAAACCCAGCGCGTGAGCAACGCGCCTGAGCGGTCGCATCGGCTGGAGAATACCAGCGATGGTGATACGTCCGCCCTTGCCCTGGCTGATCACGCTGTTGATTACGACCAGCATTGCCATGACCGTGTCCGCGGGCTTTGCCGACAAGCGCGCGTCAGCCGGCGCGGCGGCTCTGTTCGTCGCGGTCATCGCCGCCTCGGCGCTGGCGACGTGCGCTCCGATCTGGCGGCGAGATCACGTCGACCGGGCCGCTCAGTCCGACGTCAGAGGCGCGCTCAGCGCGGGCGTGCTTCTTGCCCTGGTCGCGTACGCTTGGTGTGGCGTCACGATGCTTGCGATCTATCTTGGCACCGGCGTGCGCTGGCAACACGGCTGGCAGTACGGGAGCGCGATGCTCCTGATCGCCCTCGGGCATTGGATGTATTTTTCGCATCTTTCGGAAATGCCAGAGGGAGATGCCCGCACATGGGCTTTCCAGACGGCCGCAAAGCTCGCGGCCGTTCACGCCATCACCATCGCCGTCGGGCTTATCTGGTTGATCGCTTCTGGCAAGGTC
>CADECN010000139.1 GCA_902825785.1 uncultured Hyphomicrobium sp.
GCGAAGGTATTGTCCATGCTGGACGAGCGGTCGATCAGCAGCACGATGTGCGCGCCCTCGCCGTGGCGTTCGATCGTCTGCTCCGCAATAGCAATGCCGGCGTTGCCGAGCAGCAGGCTGGCGATGACCGTGGTGCCCGCAATCCGGATGCCCCAGTCGAACGCCCGCGACAGCCCGTCCGTACCGATGCCTTCAAGCGAGGGATAGCGCTGTTCGTCGAAGAAGCCCGCGAACAGCGGCAGCAGCGCGAGGGGAAGCAGCGCAAGCCAGAGCGGGTGGGTGACGATCATGCCGCGCGCCTTTCGTGCAGCGCGAGCTCATAGGCGAGCCCGGTGACGGAATCGGGTGGCAGAATTTTCTGGGCCGCCGACGGCTTGCCCGAGAAGAAGGTGAGGCGTGACGCTTCGAAGAAGCGGTTGACGCTGCCCGCCAGCTCAATGAATTCGTGACGCGAGCGCAGGAAATCGCCGACATCGCTCGACAGCAGGCGGCGGCCATAGACCTCATCGAAGGCGCGATGCAGGATAAGCAACTCGTGCTTGTAGCGCTCGACATCGCCCTCATCGCTTTTCGACAGCGCATTCAGTTGTCGCGCCGCGCGCGTAAAAGGTCGCGATCTGCGCGCGCCGAAAGGAAACCACGCGTAGTGGTATGCAAGTGCGGTGAGGGCTGCCAGACCCGCAAGCAAGCTCGCGAGCAGACCAGTGCGCGCCTGGCCGGTGCCGAGAAGGCCCGCCGTAGCGTCCGGCCGCAACGGCGCCGCCGCGGGATCGTTGCTCTTCTCCGGGATGATCTCGCGCAATGGCGATACGATCACGTCGAGCGGCGGAACGCTGCGGGTCGCGCGTTCTTCTGCATGATCTTTTTCGCCTGCCGGTTTTTCCCCGTTGTTCTTGTTCGCTTCTTGCTGCTCTGTCGCGGAGGTGTCCGGTCCATCGAAGTAGAGTTTAAAGCCGGGGATGTGCACCAGCTTGGGTTCGAGAGCCGAATAAAAGATCTGATAGGTGAGCTTGATGCGCGTCTCGTGCCCTGAGCCCACGACGTGAACGTCGGTGAGATCGAGCCAATAGTCGCGCGAGCCGGGTTGGGGCAGCGCCTCTGTCCGCAGCCGAACGCCGGCGGGAACATCGACGATGACTTCGCGCGCCAGCGTATCGCCGAGAAAATATCCAAAGCCGCGCGGCTCATTCACGGTGACGCTGATGCCGTCTGCGCCGGCGTTCGAAGCCCAGACCAGCGCGATCAGCAGCGACAACGCGAACTGTCTCATGGCGTGCTGCCGTACATCAGATAGGCTGAAAAGCGGTCCCATGCGACCGTGTCGCGAACCGTGAAGAGCGGGCGACCCGAACCGCTCGCGCACGCCGCGACCATGCGACGGCGATCCCGGTCGCGCGCCTGCCACGCCCGCTTGAGTGCTGGCCGCATGACGACCAGCCGACGGGCGTTCGTCTCGGAGTCCTGCAGGTTCAGGATGCCCCATTCTGGCAATCCGTCGAGCCATCCGCTGTCGTCGATCTCGATGGGAAGAACGTCGTGTTGCGCAAGCGCTTCGAAGGCAGACACGAGGTCGTGCCCGCTCCAGAGAAAGTCGGAAATGACGGCGACGAGTTTCTTGCCACCACCGACGAGAGAGGCGGTCTCCACAATTCCACCCGCACCTTTGTTTGCGGGCTTAAATGACCGCAAAGAGGAAATGACGTCGGCGTGCGCGCTTCGCGACCGGGTTTTCGGAAGCAGGTATTCCTCGCGCACATGATCGTCGAACGCGATCAGTCCATAGCTGTCGCCCGACCGGTGCGCGCAGACGGAAAGCGTGTCGGCGATCTCGCAGGCGATCTCCAGCTTGTCGGCGCGGCCACGGCAGCCCATCGATGCCGACACGTCGATCAAGACTTGAAGCGTCACCGCCGCCGTTTGCTCGAAGCGCTTCACAAGCAGGCGCTCGAACGGATCGGCGAGCGATGACCGCATCGCGATGCGGCGCGGATCGGGATTGGCCATGAACGGCGCAAGGTCGCGAAACAAGCCGCCCGCGCCCGTCAATCGGCTTTTGTGCGCGCCGGTCCGTACCCCGCTCGTGCGCCACGGGATGTGATAGGCCACATCGTGGAGCTTCGAGTCCGTCATGGCGCGGGAACGCGTTCGAACACCGACGAGATCAGATCGCGCACGATCTCGTCCCGCCGCAACTCATAGACGGGCGCAAGGAAGATACGGTGCGCCATAACTTCTCTGAAAAGATCGCGGATATCCTCCGGCACTACGCCGTCGCGTCCGTCGAGCCAGGCTGAGACACGCGCTGCGCGTATCAGGTAGCTCATGCCGCGCGGACTGGCGCCACCCGCTATCAGACGGCTCATGTCGACGCTGGCAATCTCGATGCCCGCTGCCTGAGGCGAGCGGATTGCCGACCAGATGTCGAGGGCGTAGCGCTTGATCGTCGGGCTAACGAAGATCGTATCCTGAATATCGCGCGCAATTCCGTTGAGCGCCGTATGATCGAGCACGCCGGCGCCAACTCGCTCAATGAGGCGGTCGGTCTCGTGAAAGCGCGGCTCGAACAGCAGCGCGGAACGGCTCTCATCATCGCTCGGCGCAGCAATGGTGATTTCCATCAGGAAGCGATCGCGCGCCGCCGCCGGGAGTTCAAAGGTTTCCTCCCGCTCGATCCTGTTGCGATCGGCAAACACGAGCAGATGAGGAAATACGTGCTCGCGATTGAAGGCGGTGATGCTGCGCTCCGCCATCAACCGCAGAAGGAGCGAGTGCACCTGCGGGCGGGCGCGGTTTATTTCGTTGAAGAAGAAGACCGAGAGATTGCTGCCGTAGCGCAGCACCGGGCCTGGTTCGACGCGCGGTTTTCCGGTCTCGTCTAGGAACGTGTGATAGATCATGTCGGAGGGCATCAGGTCGATCGTGCCCTCGATGCGCTCATACGATCCGCCGAGCGCGCGCGACGCGGCGCGCAAAAGTGTCGTCTTGCCGACGCCGACATCGCCTTCGAGTAGGACGTGTCCGCGCACATAGATCGCGATTGTCAGGAGGCGGATGGCCCGTGTCTGCCCGACGACGGCCTTCTCGATTTCGCTCTCAAATGCCCGCGCCTTCCGCCGCTCACCGGCAAGCGCGCTTGTTGAGGACCGCGCACCCTCGGCTGGGGTCGATAACATCAATGCCAACCTCGCGCACTGCCGTTGCTGTCACGGCGCCAAGTCCGCATCGGCGGCGAGCGTCGGATCGCTGGCGATGAAAGAGGGGTGCGGACGGGCCGCACCCCAGTGACCTCGGAGAGGAGTAGAACAACTTGCAAGCGCCGCAAGTTTTCCGAGGATGTTCGCGTCACACCGCGTCAGAGCTTGCTGACGTCGTAGACCCACTTGCCGGTTTTCTTGAAATGCTCCGCGCGCTTGGCGTTGCGGGCGGACTGACCATCGAGAGCGGTCTGCTGTTTGGCCAGTTCCTTCGGGTCGTGCTTGGGATCGTACTTGGATCCTGCGACTTTCTCCGGATACCCCGGCTTGGCTTCCCAGCACACGCCCGCGGCCTTGCACTTGGTACCGTCATATGCAATCGCCGCCGTGCCCGAGATCGCAAGACCTGCGGCCACGAAGGCCGCACCGATCGGAAGTAAAATCCTCTTCATTGAGCATTCCTCCAATTTTGGTTGGTAGTTATTGGACCCTTTCTGGGTCCTGTTGTTTCCTCAGAGCGGTGCTTGGCTGAAGGCATCGCCTACTCGTCGGAAATCTTGCATTCGTGTTTCTCGGCAGCCGCTTTGCCGGCGCTCTCCCATGACTTTGAATCAAATTTCTTGAAGGAAGCTTTTTGCGCTTCCGTCAGCCAAGCTGCATCCTGTGCCTCACCTGTGTTGAGGTTTCGGATCCACGCCATGAGCTTGAGAATTTCGTCGAGCTGCAGGTCTTGGCCATGCGGTCCCATCATGCCCTGCGCGCCGCCGAAGATCGTCTCGAACAGGCCCTTGTCGGTGACGTTCTTCGGGTAGGTCCAATAGCTGTCGTTGAGGCCCGGTCCGAGCTTGCCTTCCGCGACGTGGCCGTGGCAGCCGGAGCAGGCGACGAGATAGGCTTCCTCGCCCTTTGGTAGGCAGCCCTCGACTCCGTTGTAGGAATTGACGCCAGTTTCGAGAAATTTCTTCACCGCTGGCGTGTCGCGCCCTTCGGGCGGCGACACTTCCATGATTTTGAGCGCTTCACCGGTGAGGGTGTGCTGGAAGTCTTGCATCGCGAGAGCCGCAATGCTGGACGTGACGACCGCCGCCGCGGCAAGCGTCACTGCGAGATTTCGCCGTTTTTTCACGTTCTTTCCGTTCCAATTTCGTTTCGTTGCGATTTTGTTTTTGTTGGTGGCGTGGATCAGGTGCGCGGCGCGGGCGGCACCAAAGGAATGCCTTCCTCTTTCAACACGGCCTGTATTTTCGGTTTTGCCTTCTCGAGCGCCGATTCGACGGCCGCCAGCAGATCGGGATCGGTCTTGCGAACGCCGATCGACTGATCGAAGTGATGGGGCACCCGCTCGCCATCCGCGCGGACATTGTTGTCCGGGATGACCTTCATGATCAGGTTGCTATGTGCCGTGACATAGCGCGCGACTTCGGGCGCAAAACCGATGGCGAGGTCCGCCGTTCCGTCGGCCACTTCTCCGATCATCCGCTGCGGCGGTATGCGTGTGTACTTGTTGCGCTTGCTCTGAAAGTTGGCGAGCGAGCGGGCATAGGTGATGTGCTTGGTCCACAAATCCTTCTGCGTCAGCATGATGTCGCCGGGCGTGCCTTCGACGAAACCAATCGCTTTGGCTTTCTCGAGATCTGGACTGTTCCAGTCGGAAACGTTGATGGCGCCGTCGTTACGCATCACGAAGACGTAAGGCGCCGTGTAGTAGGGGCGTGTCGTGGCGACGCGCGGATCGCCGCTGTCGACACCCATGACGACGTCGCACATCTTCATCTCAAGCTGATCGCGAATGGCGTAGATCGCCGGCTTGCCCGACCAGATGAACAGCGCCTTCCGGCCCATCGCCTCGGCGACGATGTCGGCGATCTTGTTCTCGAACCCAGATTTGTCTTTGGCCGAGTATGGCGCCTCGTCGGCCGCTGCGCAGATGCGCAGCAAGGACGCGTCCGCGGCGGCGGTGGCGCCCTCGTCATCGGCAAGCGAGGGCAGGGCCGCCGCTCCGATGATCGCGATTCCGGCCAAGACGGCCAGGAGGCCGCGAATGAAGTATTTGGCGCATGTTTCTGCTGTGATCGTCATGCTGACCGCTGCTCGTGTTTGTTGATCCAGAAGCGTCGCTTGGAGGTGGCGCGCGTGCCGCATTCACGCCTCCGCCAAGCGACGCGGTCTTACGGGAACTGGAGGTTCACGCAGGTTCCGCATCGCCGCTCGGCACCGGCGAAATGCCGAGTTCGCGGTTGGGTGACACGGCACCCAAGTTCGGTTGGGTGCCGTGTCGTTACCCCGCGACGGTTAGCCCTTCTCGAACTCGCCGATGTTCACGTCGTCGTAAGGGTTCTTGCCATCGAGCGAGAACACCTGAAGACCACCGCCCATCTGCGTGTAGTTCTGAAGGTTCTTGAACGCGCCGACTGCGCCCAGACCCGCTGTCGGATCCTGCAGGTCGAACACGAGGCCAACGCCCGGCCAGCCACCGACGCCGTACATGATGGCGACGTACTGCGTGCCCTTGTGCTCATACGTCATCGGGTGACCGATCACGCCCGAGGGAAGCTTGTACTTCCAGAGCAGTTCGCCGGTATCCGAGTTGCGGGCCTTGATGAAGCCGTCCAGCGTTCCGTAGAACACCAGGTTGCCTGCGGTCGACATGGTGCCGCCCCAGACGGAGAAGCGCTCCATCTTGTCCCACTTGTACTCGCCGGTGATGGCGTTGTAGGCCTTGATCTGGCCGAGGCCGAGATAGTTCTGACGATCGCCCTTCGGGCCCGGATACATCCACAGCGTGGCGCCGACGAAGAACTGGCCGGCACGATAGGGAAGCATGAAGGGCTCCCAATCCATGCAGATGTGGTTGATGCCCATGAAGAACAGTTCCTTCGTGGGATCGTAGGAGTCGTGCCCCTGGTTGTGGTAGCCCATGGCCGACGGGCAGATCTCTTTGCCCTTATGATCCATGCGCGTGCCGAACTCGGGATCGCGAACCGGAAGGCCCGTCTTGAGATCGACCTGCTTCACCCAGTTGACCGTATCGTCGAGCTTGTTGGCCGAGATCAGGTCGCCGTTCTCGCGGTCGAGCGTGTAGACGATGCCGTTACGATCCGGGTGCGTCAGAAGCTTGCGCTTCTTGCCAGCCTTGTCCGTCTGCTCCGAAAGGATCATGACGTTGACGCCGGCGTAGTCCCACTCGTCGTGCGGGGTCTTCTGATAGCCGAACTTGGCCTTTCCGGTGTCCGCATCGCGGCCCCAGATGGTCATCGTCCACTTGTTGTCGCCCGGACGCATGGTCTCGTTCCACGGCGCCGGGTTGCCCGAGCCATAGTGGAAGAGGTTCGTCTCGGGGTCATAGGCGTACCAGCCCCAGTTCGTGCCGCCGCCGATCTTCCAGGCGTCGCCTTCCCAGGTGCCCGTGCCAAGGCCCTTCTGGCCGTAGTGCGGGTTTGCGCTGTTGAAGTCGTCCGCGAGGCCGACCTCGTTATCGGGACCGGTCGCGTAGACGCGCCAGACCTGAGCACCGGTCTTGACGTCGTAAGCCGTCGTGTGACCGCGGACGCCGAGCTCGGCGCCGGACGATCCGACGAGAGCCAGATCCTTGATCACGTACGGCGCCTGCGTCAGCGTTTGGCCGACCTTGATGTCGCCGTTCTCGACCTTCCAGAACTCCTCGCCCGTCGCGGCGTTCAAAGCCACGAGATGTCCGTCGAGCTGGGTCTTGATGATGAGGGCGGGGACCTTTCCGTCGCCCGGCCAATAGGCGAGGCCGCGGTTCACGAGATCGCAGCAGGCGACCGAGCGAGCTGCCGGATCCTGCTTCGGCTTGTGCTGCCACAGGATATGTCCGGGATCGTTGAGGTCGAGCGCGAACGTGTTGTTCGGGAACGACGTGTGGACGTACATGACGCCATTGACGACCAGCGGCGTTCCCTCATGCCCATGCAGAAGACCGGTCGAGAACGACCAGGCAGCGCGCAGCTGCTTGACGTTCTCGGTGTTGATCTTTGTGTTGGGGCTGTAGTTTTGCGAGCTGTAGTTCTTGCCCGGCATGATCCAGTTTTCGTTGCTCTTCGACAGCTCGTTGAGCTTGTCGTTTGCCAACGAAGCGGATGCCATGGCGACCACCAGCGCGACGCCAGACGCGCCTGCCAGCAGCCCTTTACCAAGGTGCTTCATCATTCCCAAAACCTCGCGTTTTCCATCCCAAGGCCAAGGCCGCACTGCCGCCGCGCTGCGAAGGGAACGCCCAACGAGCACGTCTGCGGAGTCCGCCTCATTCCATCCCGCAATGCCGCCGATCGAAATCAACGGACATTGCGCACGCCTCGATACGCTGCACCGACAACAGCTTGTTCCGCCGAGTTCGGTCGTGCATTTCGAAACGCGAGCGCACGCTAGACTGCGACTTTGGTCGCGGTCTCTAGTCCGACTGGCAGACATCGGCAGGACAAATTTGCAAACGGGCCGGGCTCGCCCGTGGGTCAGCCAAAAACGTAACTATGTAACAAAATTGTGATCGCATCCTCGTGTCGTCTTGTGGTGTTTCAATTGGGATGCGCGACGCAAGCATGCGCGCGGGAAGCGAACCGCATGGAGGCACGACGACACGTGCTCGGCAGTTTTTATAATCTCATGACACCTTCGCGCGGAGGCCGGGCCGCTGTGCGATCGCTCGTTTGCCTTATGTGCCTCGCCGTCGCCGGTTGCGGAGAGGAGGCGCCTCAGTCCGGCGAGCGGCGCCATGTCAGCGGCGACGCGGGTGGTGCGCATCATGTTGGATGGCTCGAGGTTTCAAGCCCGATCAGTCCGGCGCAATGGCTCGCGAGCCGGGGTGAGGCAAAGCCCCGGCCCTTCAGCGACCCCGAGGTGCAGCGAATTGCCGGATTGCTTGCGGTAGCCCACATCCGCTATCGCGAAAGCGAACGCATGGTTGCCAATCGATCGGTACAGGTCTCCGACATGCTGCATGGGATCGGTATTCGCGAACCCGCAAGCAGTATCCTCGAAGATCTCGCCGGCATCGGCGGCGAGGTCGGACAGACGGAGGGATTCGGCTCCATCAGCCAATACTATTTCAATCTGCGAGCCGCCAGCACGAGCCGCGCGGACGCGCTGGAAACGCTCAAAGCCCGCTACGGGTCGAAGTCGTGAAGTGAAGGGACGGACAAACACCAATGCAACTTGCCATGCAAAGCGCCGAGCCGCTCCGTGTGCTCATCATCGACGACCATCCCTTCGTGCTGCAAGGGTGCGCCCGCATCCTCGAGGAGGCCGACATCGCCCGCGTCTTGCAGGCCGGCGGGCTCGCCGACGGCTACCGCCAGTATCGCGCCCATCATCCGCACGTGATCATCGTCGACCTTTCGATAAAAAGCGCGGCGCTGGGCGGTCTTTCGTTCGTGCGTCGTCTCAGACTGCACGACAGGAAGACGCCGATTCTCGTGCTCAGCATGCACAGCGATCCCATGATCATCAGGCGCGCGCTCGAGGCCGGAGCGACGGGCTACCTCCTCAAGGATGCGCCTTCGGAGGAGTTTCTCAGGGCGTTTCAGACGGTGCGCCAGGGGAGGCCGTATCTCAGTCACGAGGTCGCGTCCGAGATCGCGTTCAGCGAGACACGTCTCAATGCGAGCCCCCTGCAGGCGTTGACGGTTCGCGAGCTGCAGACGCTCTCCCTGATCGCCGAGCGCAAGGCCTATGGCGTGATCGCGGAGGAGCTTAACATCAGCTACAAGACGGTCGCCAACACGACATCGCAGATCAAGATGACGCTCGGTGCCCGCAGCCTGCCGGAGCTGATGCGGATCGCGATCCAGCACCTGCCCGGCCCAT
>CADECN010000140.1 GCA_902825785.1 uncultured Hyphomicrobium sp.
GAGGGCGCGCGGAAGCGGTCCGGTGCACGTCGGGCGGGAGTGGCTCGCCGGGTCTGCCAGAGGTGTCAATATTTTCGCGCATCGGTGCGGTGGCGCGCTGATCCTCGAGATCGAACCGATTTCAGACCACCCCGACGAGCCGACGGCCCACCTTTATTCCGACGTTCGCGAGACGATGGCGGTCCTGGAGGCGGCGCAGAGCCTGCAGAGTTTTTTCGCTGTAGCGGTTGAGCGCATCCGGACTTTTACAGGCTATGACCGCGTCATGGCCTATAAGTTTGCGGTCGACGGTAGCGGGCACGTATTTTCCGAAGCTCGTCGCGAGGACCTGGAGCCCTATCTCGGCTTGCACTACCCTGCGAGCGACATCCCAGCACCTGCGCGACGGCTATTTGGATTGAGCTGGCTGCGCCACTTGCCGGACGTCAACTATCGCCCCGTACCGCTCATTCCGGAAAACGGACCTGCCACTGGCAATCCGGTCGATATGAGCTACGCCATGTTGCGCAGCGTGTCCGTCATGTACGCGGACTACCTCAAGAACATGGGCGTGACATCGACCATGGTCATGCCGCTGATGAAACAGGGCCAGCTCTGGGGCCTAATTTCCGCGATGCACCATAGTGGTCCGCGACACGTTTCCTTCGAAGCGCGCATGGCGGCCGAGTTCTTGGCGCATATGCTTTCTCTACTTATGGCTACGAAGGAGGACGCTGACGGTTACGCGCAACGAATTCGAATGAAGGCGGTGACCGACCAACTTGTCGAGGACCTCTGTCGCGAGCCAGACCTGAACGAGGCGCTGGGAAAATCGAGCAATTCACCGAACTTGCTGGCGCAAGTGCCGTCGCACGGTGCAGCGGTGGTTACGCAGAACAGAGTTTCGATCCTAGGTCTTGCGCCGAAGGAAAATGATATCCGCGCGTTGGTCCATTGGTTGGATGAGAAGGAAGAGAATGTTTTCGCAACCGACCGTCTTTCGGAGGTCTATCCGCCAGCGCTTTCGTACAAGTCGGTAGCGAGCGGTGTGCTGGCTGTTCGACTGGCAACGCATGGTCCTGACTTCCTAGTTTGGTTCAGGCCAGAGCACCTTGAAATCGTCAATTGGGCAGGCGATCCAAAAAAGCCGGTGAAGGTCAGTGAGTTAAATGGGGAGCTTCGTTTGCAGCCTCGGAGTTCATTTGCGCTTTGGAAGGAGAGCGTGACCGGACGGTGCGAGCCATGGTGCAAAGACGAAGTGAGCGCGGCAGCGGCTTTTCGGCAGGCGATCATAGAACTCATACTGCGCAGGGCCGAAGAGATAGAGCAAATGAACCGCCAGCTGGCCGAGGCGAACATCGAACTCGATAGCTTTGCTTATGTTGCATCGCACGATCTCAAGGAACCGCTTCGCGGCGTCCACCATCTCGCGAGCTTTCTGAAGCGCGGCCAGGAGGGTCGCCTCGATGAACAGGGCCGAGAGCAACTCGAAACGATACTCAAGCTCACGCGGCGAATGGACGATCTGATCGAGTCTCTACTACAATATTCACGAACCGGCCGAGTGGAATTGGCCGTCGCGCCAACCAATTTGGATGAAGTCGTAGACGAGACACTTGTCGCCTGTGGTCGCCTCATTAATGAAGGGGATGTCGAGGTTAGGCTGTTGCAGTGCCTCGGAACCGAACTTTGTGATCGCGTTCGCACCAGGGAGGTGTTCACAAATCTCGTAACCAATGCCATAAAATACAACGATAAGCCCCGGCGCATCGTTGAAATTGGAATGAAAGACGGGCCGATCCGGCAATACTTCGTGCGCGATAATGGGATCGGTATTTCGGACCAGTCAAAACAGCAGATTTTCGAAATTTTTCGTCGGATACATGGTCAGGATGAATTCGGCGGGGGCGTGGGCGCGGGACTAACGATTGCCCGAAAGACGGTCGAGCGGCACGGTGGCCGTCTTTGGGTTGAGTCTGTGGTTGGCGAGGGATCCACCTTTTATTTCACGTTGGCGCCGGAGAAGCCCAAATGACGGTGAACTCGAAAGCCATCATCTCGGTCGAAGACAGCGACACGGATTTCATGGCGCTCCAGTACGCGCTTCAGTCTGCCGGCGTCACTCATCCGATTGAACGCTGCGCGAGCGGCCAGCTCGCGTTCAATGTTTTGCTTGACGTCGACAAGTGCCCACTGTCGGAGAGGACGTCGCTTATCCTGCTTGATCTCAATTTGCCGGGTATCGACGGTCGCGATCTGCTTCGCGCGCTTCGTGAACGCGATCCGGATAGACTTGTCCCGGTGGTGGTGTTGACGACATCATCACACCCACGAGACATCGCGGACTGCTACGCTGCCGGCGCCGATGCCTACCTCGTCAAGCCCTTCGAACTCGATGATTGGCACAATAAAGTCGGTGCGATTGCCGGGTACTGGTTGCGCCGTTCTCTCGCGGGTGACGCTGAAGTCGGGGTTGGCCGGAGTGGCGTGCAATTCGCGATCGCGGCTTCGACCATAGGTGACCGCGCTCGTCTCAACCGCGCAATCGAGAGCCAGGTCATTCCCAGGTTGCTTTTGGCCTTCGCCGACGGCTCGACTTGGCCGTTTTCTCCGGAGCAGCTTCCGTCGCCGGATCCCGATTTGGGTACCCGCGTCGCTGAGTTGGCGCGGCTCGTCATGGAGCATGACGTTCGTAGCGCGACGGATTTCGTGGAGGTTTCTCGAGCAAAGGGCGATGATGTTTCGGTCGTCTTCAATGAACTCATTGCGCCAGCCGCAAGCCTGGTCGGAGAAATGTGGAAGTCCGACAAGTGTGACTTCTCACAATTTTCTCGTGCCATCGATCGCCTGCAGAAAGTGCTTCTCGATCTCGGACAACAATTGCGTCGAGAGACGATACACTAGGCGTCGCCGCGCGTTCTCTGCCCGCAATGGTAGGTGACCCCGTCTCGGACAGATGCTAAGACTTACAGAATTGACAACTCTATTCGTCAATTCTGCAGGACAGCTCTGTATGCGCGCGCAATTTCCGTTCACCGCCGTCCTAGGCCAAGACGAGATGAAGCGTGCGCTGCTCATATCGGCGGTCGACCCGTCGGTAGGTGGTGTACTCGTGTTCGGTGACAGGGGCACCGGCAAATCTACCGCGATACGAGGACTTAGCGCACTGCTGCCGCGCATTCGTGTCGTTGAGGGCTGCCGATATCGCTGTGATCCCGGAGCCAACGGCACAGGATGCGAAGATTGCCAGGAGCGCGGACGAAGCGGGTCACTACCGAGCACTTGGGCCGTTGTTCCCGTTGTGGATCTTCCGCTCGGGGCAACCGAGGATCGGATTATCGGTGCTCTTGATCTTGAGCGCGCGCTAACGCGCGGTGAAAAGGCCTTCGAAACCGGTTTGTTGGCGCGGGCTCATCGCGGATTTTTATATATCGACGAGGTCAATCTGCTTGAGGATCATCTTGTCGATCTGCTGCTCGACGTGGCCGCGTCGGGAGAAAATGTCGTCGAGCGCGAGGGCTTGAGTGTTCGTCATCCCGCGCGCTTCGTGCTTGTGGGCAGTGGCAACCCGGAGGAGGGCGAGCTTCGGCCGCAGCTGCTCGATCGATTTGGGTTGTCGGTCGAGGTTAAAACGCCGAGCGACATCGCGACGAGAGTCGAGATTATCAAGAGGCGCAATGCCTTTGAGCTCGATGCCGCGGCATTCCTGGATGAATGGAAATCTGAAGAAGAGGTCGTGAGTGCACAGATTGCTTCGGCGCGCTCTTCTCTCCGATTTGTCGAAACCTCCCAGCAAATAATTTCTCAAGCGGCTGAGCTAAGCGCCGGTCTAGGTACCGACGGGTTGAGGGGCGAGCTAACGCTTGTGCGAGCCGCACGAGCATTGGCGGCGCTAGAAGACGTTGGCGCAGTAAACGCGTCACATCTGAAGCAAGTTGCGCCGTCGGCCTTGCGCCACCGGCTGCGGCGCAATCCCCTGGACGACGCCGGATCTACTGTCCGCGTTGAGCGGGCGGTTGAGGAGATGTTCGGTGAATGAAAACGATGCGGACGTTGCCGAACGACGTGCCGCGGATTGCGTTCGGGCGGCCGCAGTTTTCGCCTGCGATCCGCTGTTAAGCGGCGTTCTCGTTTGTTCCGCAGGCGGCCCAATGCGCGATGCCTGGCTGGCGCATCTGCTGGACCTGCTGCCGAAAGAAAGCGTTGTCCGGCGCGCGCCTCTTCATATCACTGATGACAGGTTGCTCGGCGGCCTCGACCTTGCCGCGACCCTCTGCGCGGGTAAGCCTGTCGTGCAGAAGGGTCTTCTTGCCGAAATTAATGGCGGCATCCTCATTGGAGCGATGGCGGAGCGTCTGACCGCTGCCGCTGCGTCGCGATTTGCGAGTGCGTTGGATTTGGGCGCCGTGCGTCTCGAGCGTGATGGGTTCACCCAAACGATGCCGGCACGGTTCGGGCTGATTGCGTTTGACGAGTCTCTGGCTGGGGAACCAGGTGTCCCTGCGATCCTTCGCGAGCGCCTGCCGTTGCGCATCGACCTGGACGAAATTCGTCACCTTCCCAAAGACGCAGCGGTCAATCGCGACGTTGTTCTGCGTGCCCGTGAAGATCTAACCAAGGTCGTAGTCTCAGCTGACGTGATCCAGTCGCTTTGTGTAACCGCCGCGGCGCTGGGGATCGCCTCCTTGCTTGCACCTCTAATGGCGGTCCGCGTCGCGCGGGCGTCGGCCGCGCTCGCGGGTCGAAAAGTTGCCAATGACGACGATGCAATCGCGGCCGTGCGCATGGTTTTGGCGCCAAGAGCCACCGTCGCGATAGAGGCCCACAGTGCAGAGGAGTCACCGTCGCAACCGTCGAACGACGAACACGGCACGGAAGCGCGCGGCTCCAACGATCGCCAGCAACCGCTCGAAAATATGCTTATAGAAGTCGCGAAGGCTTGCATTCCGCCGCGCTTGCTCGAAGCGCTGAAGAGCGGCGGGGGTCGGCGCTCGACCGGCTCGAACGGCAAATCCGGATCGACGCGTTCCACCATGCGCCGCGGTCGACCCGTAGGTGTAGCAGTGGGCAAACCCGGCGCCGGCGCCAGAGTTCACGTGATAGAAACACTCCGGACCGCCGCGCCATGGCAGAATCTGCGTCGCGATAAAGCCCGGCCCGACAGCCGGCGCGTTGTGGTCAGGGCGAGCGACCTGCGCGTTCATCGTGTCAAGCAAAGGAGCGAAACGACGACGATTTTCGTCGTCGACGCTTCGGGTTCCAGCGCATTGCACAGATTTGGAGAGGCCAAGGGCGCCGTCGAACTCTTGCTCGCCGAATGTTACGTTCGACGCGATCAAGTGGCGCTGATTGCATTCAGCGGACGCGGCGCCGAACTTCTGCTTCCGCCAACGCGATCTTTGGCGCGTGCGAAGAGGCAGCTGGCCGACATCCCGGGCGGCGGGGGGACGCCGCTTGCCGCGGCGATCGATACAGCATTCGAATTGGCGGACGGCCAGCGGCGCCGTGGGCAGACCGTCAGCGTCGTGCTGTTGACCGACGGTCGTCCCAACCTTTGTCGTGACGGCAGAGCGGGTCGCGAAGCCGCTCAGAGCGAAGCTGTTGCGGCTTCGATTGCCGTCAGGGCGACGGGCATTGCAGCCCTGTTAATAGATACCTCTCCGCAGGCGTCGCAATTTGCATCCACCCTCGCCGAGGCCCTCGGCGCGCGTTATTTGGCGTTGCCCCATGCCGATGCACAAACACTGGCTGCGGCCGTGCAAGTGGGCAGGAACTTTCAGTGAGCAACGAGCTGTCGTGGGCGCGCGATGGCAGAAACTGGCCAAACCGCGACGCGAGCTGCTTCCCCGAGATCAATGGCTTACGCTGGCACGTCCAAATCATCGGAAGCGGTCCCGCGATGCTGCTTGTGCACGGTACGGGTGCCTCCACGCACTCTTGGCGGCGGCTTGTGCCCCACCTTGCCAGCAAATTCACGCTGATAATTCCAGATCTTCCGGGACATGGCTTTACTGAGATGCCGGCCACCAGCGGGATGACCCTTCCTGGCATGGCGTCACGCCTCGGTTCCCTCATCGAGCGACTCGGCGTGAAACCTCATATCGCCGTCGGCCATTCGGCCGGTGCCGCGGTCCTAGTGCAGGCTTCAATCGATGGCCGGATCGCCCCTAAGGCAATCTTGAGCATCAACGGCGCATTGTTGCCGTTCGGCAGTTGGGTCGGGCAAATGTTCGCGCCGATTGCGAAAATCATGGCAGCCGCTCCATTCGTCGCCGACGTGATGGCCTGGCGTGGGGCCAATCGCGCCGCAGTCGAGCGCGTTCTTGCCGGCACGGGATCTCACTTGTCGCCCGAGGATATTGACCTCTACGCTCGGCTCTTCCGCGCTCCCGGACATGTCGCGGGCGCGCTCGCCATGATGTCAAATTGGGACTTGAAACCTTTCGCGGTCCGCCTGCCGCGCCTCGACGCGCCGCTCTGGTTGATTACAGGAGGCAACGATCGGGCGATCCCGCCTTCCAGCGCCATCGAGGTCGCGGCGCGGGTGCCGCGAGCAAAAGTCGTCAATCTTCCGCATACAGGCCACCTAGCACACGAAGAGGCACCCCAAGCAGTCGCGGACATCATCCTAGCGGCCGCCGAGGAGGTCGGACCGACTGGACCCACCAGCGAAACAGCGGAGATACTCAAAAGCAGACTTGCGTCGGAAAGGTAGACACTATTTAATGTCAAGTCATGTTGACACAACCGCTCGTCAGCTCGGAGTTTCGAACCCGTTTTCCTCAGCCGCACGCCATCATCATCGGCAGCGGGTTCGGTGGATTGGCCGCTGCAATACGCCTCGGCGCGCGCGGCTACCGGGTGACCGTGCTGGAAAGGCTCGATAGGATCGGGGGTCGTGCCGCGGTTTTCAAGCAGGACGGCTTCACGTTCGATGCGGGTCCGACGATCGTCACGGCACCGTTCCTTTTTGAGGACCTTTGGCGGCTCTGCGGCCGCAGGCTGGCCGACGACGTAGATGTGCGCCCGCTCAAGCCGTTCTACCGAATCCGCTTCAACGACGGAACCGCCCTGGACTGTACGGACGACCTGGACGAGATGCGCAGGCAGATCGCCCAATTGGCACTGGGGGATGTTGCCGGGTACGAAGAGTTCCTGGGGCTCGCCAAGCAAATCTACGAAGTGGGCTTCGAGAATCTCGGACACGTGCCGTTTTCGACTTGGACGGACATGGCGCGCGTGTTGCCGGATCTCGTTCGCCTCAAAAGCTACAGAAGCGTTCATAGCCTCGTTTCCAAATATGTTCGCGATCCACGCATCCGCTTCATGCTGAGCTTTCACCCGCTGTTCGTCGGCGGGAACCCTTTCAAGGTCACCGCAATCTATGGGCTGATCGCTTACCTGGAGCAAAGGTGGGGCGTCCACTTTGCGATGGGCGGCATGGGATCGCTGGTTCGCGGCCTTTCAGGACTTATCGAAGGGCAGGGCGGCACGATACGCTGCGGCGCCGACGTCGTAGAAATCATTGTTCAACAGGGGCGAGCCACTGGGGTGCGCTTGGCGAGCGGCGAAATCTTGAGTTCGGACATTGTCGTATCGAACGCTGACCCTGCCTGGACCTATCGATACCTCGTCCCCGGAGCTCGGCGCCGGCGGTGGACGAACCGGAAACTCGAACGAGCGAATTATTCGATGAGCTTGTTCGTCTGGTACTTCGGAACGTCTCGCAAATATCCCGACATTCCCCACCATTCGATATTGCTCGGCCCGCGCTATCGCGAATTGTTGAGTGACGTCTTCGAGCGCAAATGCCTCGCTGATGACATGAGCTTATATCTGCACCGGCCGACCGCAACAGATCCATCCCTGGCGCCACCGGGGTGCGATGCATTCTATGTGCTGTCGCCGGTCCCACATCTGGATAGCCGCATCGACTGGAACGATGCGGCCGAGCGTTATCGGCAAGCTGTCGCCAAGCGGCTCGATGCCATCGCGCTGCCGGGGTTTGAAGACCACATTGTTACGTCTCGGATCATGACTCCGCAGCACTTCCACGATGATCTTCTTTCTTACAAAGGTGCAGCGTTCGCCATGGAACCTACTCTGATGCAGAGTGCGTGGTTTCGACCTCACAACCGCAGCGAAGACATCGACCGGCTTTATCTTGTCGGCGCGGGTACGCATCCGGGCGCCGGCGTACCGGGCGTTCTCTCGTCGGCGCGAGTCCTGGATACACTGGTGCCGCATGCTTCAGCATTGGTATGAGAGCCCGACCCGTTCCGCTGATACGGCGGCCTGCCGGGCTTTGCTTCGCAACGGTTCGAAAACCTTCCATGCGGCATCATTCCTCCTGCCGCGCCGCGTCCACGAGCCGGCGTCCGCGCTCTATGCTTTCTGCCGGCTTGCGGATGACTGCATTGATGTTGAGGGCGGAGCAATCAGTTCGGTCCGCCAACTGCGCGGTCGATTGGAGCGTGCATATCTGGGTCAGCCCGATGATCATCCGGCCGACCGTGCTTTCGCGACGACGGTTCACGAGTATGGCATTCCGAGTGCACTTCCTGACGCGCTCTTGAGCGGTCTGGAATGGGACGCCCTCGGTCGTCGATACGAGACGATCGCTGAGCTGGAGTCCTACGCAGCGCGCGTTGCGGGTTCCGTCGGCGCAATGATGGCAGCTCTCATGGGTGCCACGACAACGGAAGCCGTGGCCCGCGCATGTGATCTAGGCTGCGCCATGCAACTCACGAACATCGCGCGCGATGTCGGAGAGGACGCACGCAACGGCCGCCTTTACCTTCCGCAAAGCTGGATGCGCGAAGCAGGTATTGAGCCCGATCTGTGGCTTGCCTCGCCAAGCTTCTCGCCTGGTCTCGCATCGGTCATCGACAGGCTCCTCGCTAGAGCGGATCGTCTCTATGCGCGCGCCGAGGCCGGCATCGATATGCTTCCGCCTACGTGCAGGCCGGGCATTCGCGCGGCGCACTCAATGTATCGCGAGAT
>CADECN010000141.1 GCA_902825785.1 uncultured Hyphomicrobium sp.
TGCGGCGCTCGTCCAATGGGCGCCCGACGTCCTCGTCGTCGTCGCCTATGGATTATTGCTGCCCGAGGAGGTGCTCAGTGCGCCAAGCCTTGGATGCTTCAACGTGCACGCGTCGCTTTTGCCGCGCTGGCGCGGCGCTGCACCGATCCAGCGTGCCATCATGGCGGGCGACGCCGTCACCGGCGTCACGATCATGCGCATGGAGAAGGGTCTCGATACCGGCCCGATGTGCATAAAGGCGGAAGTCCCGATCGCGCCTATGACCACGGCGGGCGACCTGCACGATCGCCTTTCGCAGATTGGCGCGGGTTTGATGGTCGAGGCGCTCGGGCGTCTTGAAGCGGGCACGCTCCCGTCAACGGTGCAGCCGAGCGACGGCGTTACCTATGCCGCCAAGATCGACAAGCGCGAGGCCCACATCGATTTCTCAAAGCCGGCGGCCGAAGTCAGGTCGCACATTCATGGGCTCTCTCCGGCGCCCGGGGCATGGTTCGAAGTGCAGACCGCAAGCGGACCTGAACGGATCAAGCTGCTCGCCGTCGAAGTCGTCCCCGCTGCTCACCCGTCGGCGGGAGACGTGCTCGATGATGCTCTGACGATTGCTTGCGGCGTCGATTCCGTCCGGCCCATCATCATGCAGCGCGCGGGAAAGAAGGCTGCCCCGTCCGGCGAGGTGCTGAGGGGTTTCAAGGTTCCGATCGGAACGAAAGTCGCCTAAATCGAGGCTCCGTCTCAGCGCGTTAACATTACTCCGCGAAGCGGATGCCGCTTTCGCGCGGCATGACTAATGTCGGGTTTACGACTTGCCCTCCGAGGATACGCACATGCTCCGCAGTCTCGCGTTTCGCGTCTTCATTCCGACCTCGATGCTCGCTGCCGCCGCGGGAGGCGCGCTTGCTCAAGGCGGCACGATTCGAATCGAGCCGCGCCCATTCTACGGCGCGACAGTCACGCTTGAGGAAGGCGTTCGCGTGTTTCGTCCGTTGCCGCCGGATCGCTACGTGATCATCAATCCCGATCACCGTACGCCGCTCAGCCTCGGCATCAGCGATACGCGCGTGTACGAACAGCGCAACGTCAACAACTACGACAGGTCGTCGGGGCCAGAGGCGAATTATCCCAACTACGTGGGCCGCCCCGGGTATGGCCTACCGCTCGGCAATGGTCACCGTGGCGATGGCAAGCACGTACCGCGCATTCGCGGTTTCTGACGCACTCAGGGCATTCTTGTCGTCGCCGGTCTGACGGGCTAGGCAGTGGCCTGGTCGAAACGCGATCAGGCTTGCTGGATTGAATGCCGCGCTACCGCATTACCGTCGAATATGATGGCACGCCTTTCGTCGGCTGGCAGCGCCAGGCCGATGGCATGTCCGTGCAGGGCGCGCTTGAAAACGCGATCCATGCCTTCTGTGGCGAGCAGCCCGGCGTGCGCGGCGCCGGACGCACCGATGCCGGGGTGCACGCGCGCGGTCAGGTTGCCCATTTCGATCTGGAGAAGGCTTGGGAGGCGGGCCGCGTGCGCGATGCGGTCAACTTTCACCTAAAGCCACGGCCGGTCGGCGTCATCGATTGCGCTCAAGTTCCTACCGATTTCGACGCGCGCTTCAGCGCGACCAAGCGGCACTACGAATATCGCATCCTGACCCGGCGTACCCCGCCCGTTCTCGAGCGCGATCGCGTCTGGTGGGTGGTCCATGATCTGGATGCCGACGCGATGGCGGCCGCCGCGCAAGAATTTGTCGGCAATCACGACTTTTCGACGTTTCGCGCCGCGCAGTGCCAAGCCCGGTCCCCGGTCAAGACACTCGACATCTTTTCGGTCGCGCGTTTCGGCAGCCTGATCGTCTGCCGCGTAACGGCACGCTCTTTCTTGCACAATCAGGTGCGGTCGATGGTCGGCAGTTTGAAGCTCGTTGGGGACGGCAAGTGGATCGCGGCCGACATCGGCGCAGCGCTCAGAGCACGTGACCGGGCGGCTTGCGGGCCTGTCGCCCCGGCAAGCGGGCTCTATCTCGATCGCGTGGATTACGGCTCCGCCACGGAAACGATCGTGGTCTAGCACTCAGCGCTGGCTCTGATCCTCCGTCACCATCGCCAGAAATTCCTGTCGTGTTAACGGGTTGTCGCGAAATACGCCGAGCATCCGGCTCGTCACCATGTCGGTTCCGGGCTTGTGGACGCCGCGAGTCGTCATGCAATGGTGTTCGGCCTTGATGACGACGGCAACGCCCTCGGGGTCGAGCACTTCCTGAATCGTGTTGGCGATTTGCGCCGTCATCTTTTCCTGGATCTGCAGACGGTGGGCGTAGGCGTCGACCACGCGGGCGAGCTTCGAAATGCCAACGACCCGACCACGTGGAATATAGGCAACCCAGGCGCGGCCGATGATCGGCGCCATGTGGTGCTCGCAGTGGCTCTCGAATCGGATGCCCCGCAGCACGATCATCTCGTCATAACCTTCTATCTCTTCGAAGGTCTTTTGCAGTATTGCGTGGGGGTCGTCGGCGTAACCTTTGAAGTATTCTTCAAAAGCTCGCGCAACGCGTGCGGGCGTTTCCTTCAGCCCATCGCGCGACGGATCGTCGCCGGTCCACCGGATGATGGTTTTGAACGCCGTTTCTACTTCGGCACGTGTCGGTTTTTTTTCTGGTTTCATGTGCTCGATATTTGTTCAGTCGGAGGGAATAAATGCGACGAAGATATTAACCCGTCTGCTTGGGATTTTCGCTCGCCACTATGGCGTGCGAGGGGGTAAAGAACAGCGCTCGAACAGTTAACCAACCGCGGCGGGGCCGGAATTGGTATTCGCAGGGGAACTCGACAGGCAACGTTTTCCTATCCAGACGCGAACATGGGGCGTTCTCGTAGGGTCGGCAGTGATGGTGGTGGTGGCCGTGGCTTTGGTCAGCCCACGCACTATCGCGGTGACGATGCCTATCCTCACGATGTTTGCCCTTGTCTCCACGTTGCGGCAAGGTCGGATCGAAGACCTCGCCCAGAAGCGGAGCGCGGGTGCGATGCTCGCGGCCGTGATGCTGCTGTTCGCGCTTGGCAGCGCGCTGTGGGCCGACAAGCCTTCGGCCGTTTTCGAATCGGTCGGGACGGCCGCCGGGTACTTCGTGGCGAGCGCGCTCATGACCACCGCGATCCTGCATGAGCCGCGTCGCAATGCTTTTCATATCGCCGAAGGCTTCTGGCTGGGGCTTATCGCGGGCATCGTCTATCTCGGCATAGAGATATTTTCGGGCCAGATCATAAAGCTCACTTTGTATCGGCTCTTGGATGTGCCGCGCGAGTGGCTGCGCCCGCCCAGCTTCTTCTCGTGGCGGGGTAACGAGTTGATCGCCATTTCTCCGGTCGATCTTGCGCGCAGCATTGCGCCCATTCCGCTGCTCGTATGGTCGGCGATATTGGCGTTGCGCGCCACGGCGCCGCAGGGCCGTACACGGCTTTACGCCGCCGGGCTGTACCTGGGCGCGGGCATCGTCATTTTCGCGTCGGAGCATGAATCGTCGAAAGTGGCCTTCGTCGTCGGAACGATTGCGTACCTGGTGGCCGTGTGGCGGGCCGGCGTTGGGAGCACCCTGCTCAAGATCGGATGGGTGTCCGCGTGCCTTGCCGTCATTCCCGTGACGCTTGCGCTGCACCGCTTCGAACTGCACACGTTGCCGGAGCTTCAATATTCGCTCCGCCATCGCATCGTGATTTGGAACTATACCGCCGAGCAAACGCTTAAATCTCCGATTATCGGTATCGGCGCGGGCATGATGTACCAGCTCGATCCTTCTGGCGTGAAAGCGGACCCCGGTTCGATCTTCGAGCGCCGACAGCCGCACGCACATAACGTCTATCTGCAAACTTGGTTCGAGCTGGGCGCCGTCGGTGCTGCTCTTCTGACGCTGGTTGGACTTGCCCTGATCGAGAGGTTGCAGCGACTTGGCGACCGCTTCGCGCCGAGCGGGCAGGCGACGTTCGCGAGCGCGGCGGTGATGGCGGCCGGAAGCTATGGGATGTGGCAGGCATGGTTCATCGCCATGTTCGCGCTGTGCGCCAGCATGTACGCGGTCGCGCTGCGGGCCAACCTGCCGGACGGCACGGCACTCGACACGCTGGAGCGACCTACGTAATTGGCCTATGGATTATGTTGCCTGCGTCGGTGCGGGGTTGGCTTCGAGCTGTGCGGTGTCGCGCGATAGTTTTCGGACCAGCACATAAAACACCGGCGTGAAGATCAGTCCGAAGAACGTCACACCCAACATGCCGTAGAACACCGCAGTGCCGAGTGACTGGCGCATTTCGGCGCCGGCGCCGGTTGCTATCAGTAGCGGCACGACGCCGAGGATGAAGGCGAGCGACGTCATCAAGATCGGCCGCAGGCGCGTGCGAGCCGCTTCGACCGCGGCATCGAAGCGGTTCATGCCATGATCCTCGGCCTGCTTGGCGAACTCGACGATCAGGATCGCGTTCTTGGCCGCAAGGCCGACGAGAACCACCAGGCCGATGTCGACCAGGATGTTGCGGTCGAGCCCCCGGATATTCACGCCGATCATGGCGGCCAGAATACACATCGGAACGATCAAGATGACCGCCAGCGGCAGCAGCCAGCTTTCATATAGAGCTGCCAGCAGCAGGAACACGAAGACGACGGCCAAGCCGAAGGCAATGAAGGCCGTATTGCCTGCAAGCTTTTCCTGCAAGGCGATTTCCGTCCATTCAAAGCCGAAGCCCGACGGCAGTACCTTCTCGGCAAGTGCCTCCATGGTCTGGATCGCCGTGCCGGAAGAGTAGCCGCGCTGCAGCTGCACCTGAACTTCGGCCGCCGGATAGAGATTGTAGCGCGGCACGCGGTAGGCGCCGGTCGTGTCGGAGAAAACGGCGACGGAACCGATGGGCACCATGTCGCCCGTCGCGTTGCGCGTCTTCAAATTGGCTACGTCGCTGAGGGATAGCCGGTAGGGATTGTCGGCCTGGGCAGTGACACGATAGGTGCGGCCCAGAATGTTAAAGTCGTTGACGAAGGCGGAACCCATGTAGACCGAAAGGGTCTCGAATACCCGGCTGATGGGTACGCCCAACTGCTCCGCGCGCGTGCGGTCGATATCGGCGTAGATTTCGGGCGTGCGCACATTGAAGAGCGTGAAGGCCTGGGCAAAGCCGGGAGTCTGGCCGGTCGCGCCGGCGAGTGCCCAAGCGGCACCTTCGAGCGCGGGAAGGCCGCGACCGGAGCGGTCCTGAACGTAGCCCTTCAGACCGCCGCCGGTACCGATGCCGGGTACCGAAGGCGGTTCCAAAACGAAGGCGAAGGCGTCGGTCAGCTGCGCCACCTGCCCGCGCAAGTCGGCGAGGATCTGGTCCTTAGTCAGATGCAACTTGATGCGGTCCTCGAATGGCGCGAGGCGCACGAAGATGACGCCGGTGTTGGGTGCGTTGGTGAAGGTTGCGCCGTCGAAACCGACGAAGGTGACCGCGGCCGTCACGCCGGGGCGCGATAGCATGAGGTCGCCGGCTTTGCGGACGACGGCGTCGGTACGATCAAGCGTGGAGCCTGGCGGGAGCTGGAACACAGCAATGAAGTAGGTTCGGTCGAGCTGCGGAATGAGGCCCGTCGGTGTCGCGGCCAGCCGTTCGTAGGTCAGGAACAGCAGGCCGGCGTAGGCCGCGAGCAGGATGATACCGACGCGTACGAGCTTGCCGGTCAGCCACGCGTAGCCATGCGACATGCCCTCGAAGGCGCGGTTGAAGCCGCGGAAGAACCAGTTGAGGGGCGCTGTCAGGATCGAAAGCACGCCGCGCTTCTGCTCGTGGTGCTCTTCGTGCGGCTTCAGCAGGAGCGCTGCCATCGCCGGTGAGAGCGTCAACGAAACGACGAGTGAAATAGCGGTCGAGGCGGCAATCGTGATGGCGAACTGCTTGTAAAAGGTTCCCTGCAAGCCGGTGATGAAGGCGGTCGGCAGGAACACGCCGATCAGAACGAGAGAAATGGCAATCAGCGCGCTGCCAACCTCGTCCATTGTCTTGTGGGCCGCCTCCTTGGGACTGAGGCCTTGGCGCAGGTAGCGCTCGACGTTTTCGACCACAACGATCGCGTCGTCGACCACGATGCCGATCGCGAGCACCAGACCGAAAAGCGATAGCGTGTTGAAGGTGATGCCGAGCACGCTCATGATGAAGAACGTGCCGATCAGCGATACGGGAATCGCCAGGATCGGGATGATGGCGGCGCGCCACGTCTGCAAGAAAAGAATAACGACGAGGACGACGAGCAGAATGGCTTCAACCAGCGTCGTCACGACCGCATCGATCGAGTACTGGATGAACTCGGTCGGATTGTAGACGACCGTGTAACCGACGCCCGGTGGGAAGTCGCGCTTCAGCACTTCCATCTGGTTCTTGATGGCTTCGGCGGTTGCCAGTGCGTTAGAGCCCGGCTTCTGAAAGATGACGAGCGCGGTCGCGGTCTTGTTGTTCAGATACGCGTTGACCGTGTAGTCCTGCGAGCCAAGCTCGACACGAGCGATGTCGCGCACGCGGATAACCTCGCCGCCCGGTTCGGAGCGCACCACGATATCCTCGAACTGAGAGGGGTCGGTCAGCCGTCCGAGCGTCTTGACGTTGAGAGTAAAGGCACCGTCCGAGGTCGCCGGGGCCTGGTTGATGGCGCCGGACGCGACTTGGAGGTTTGCGGCACGCAAAGCGCCGACGACTTCGCCTGCGGTCAGGCCGCGCGCCGCGACCTTGGCGGGATCGAGCCAAATGCGCATAGCATAGTCGCGGGCGCCGAATACGTTGACGTTGCCGACGCCGTCGATGCGGGAGAGAACGTCTTTGACGTAGAGCGTCGCATAGTTCGAAATGTATTGCTGGTCGCGCGTGCCGTCGGGCGAGACCATGTGTACGACCATCATCAGGTCGGGAGACGCTTTGCGCACCGAGATGCCGAGCCGGCGCACGTCCTCTGGCAGACGCGGTTCGGCCACCGCCACGCGGTTCTGAACGAGAACCTGAGCCTGGTCGATGTTCGTACCCGGCTTGAAGACCACGTTGATCGACAGCTGGCCGTCGCCGGTCGACTGCGAGTTGATGTAGAGCATGTCGTCGACGCCGTTCACCTCCTGCTCGATCGGCGTTGCGACCGTCTCAGAGATGACCTGCGCGGATGCGCCGGGATAGGTGGCGCGGATATTCACGGTCGGCGGCGCGATCTCGGGATATTCCGCGATCGGCAGAAACTGCAGCGAAATGAGCCCGAGGATCGTGATGATCAAGGACACGACCGAGGCGAAGATCGGCCGGTCGATGAAGAAATGGGATAATGCCATGGCCCGTACCGATGCTCGCGCTGCGATTACTTCTTGGCGGTCTGGATCGTGCCGTCCGTCGGCACGACCTTGGCGCCGGGACGGACCGCGGGGTTAGCCAAGCCCTCGATGATGATCCGGTCGGTCTTCTTTAGTCCCGATTTGATGACGCGCAGGCCGTCGACGATGGGGCCGAGCGTCACGGGCGTAGCGACGACAGTATTTTCGTCGTTGACCGTGAACACGATCTTGCGCGCCTGGTCCGATACGATCGCGAAGTCCGGGATCAGGAAGGATTCCACTTCGCCGCCAAACAGGGCGAGGCGCGCGAACATGCCGGGACTGAGGAGGCTGTTCTTGTTCTCGAAGACAGCGCGACCGCGCATGGTGGCCGCCCGTTCATTCAACGCGTTATCGACGAAGTCCATGCGGCCCGGATGCGCGAACTCGGTCTCGTCGGCGAGCTTCACCTTGACTGGATTTGCTATGTCGCGGGACGATTGACGCTCGCCCGACAGACTGAGGCGCGCATAGCGCAGATAGTCCGATTCCGACACGTCAAAGACAAAATGGATGGGGTCGGTCGAGACAATGCGCGACAGCAGCGTCGCGTCGGCGCCGCCGCCCGCCACGACGTTGCCGGGATCAACCTTCTTGTCGGATATGCGGCCTGATATCGGCGCGCGGACATCGGTCCATTCCAAGTTCAGTTCGGCGGATCGGAGGGAAGCCTTTGCGGCAGCGAGCTGTGCCTGGGCCTGGCTTAGTGTCGCCTTTCGTTGTTCAAATACCTGCTCGCTCATCACCTTGGAGGCGGCAAGCGGCTCCGCGCGCTCGACGTCGGCGACGGCAAACTGCACTTGCGCTTCCTGGCGGGCGATCTCGGCCTTGGCAGACTCGACTGCGATTTCGAACGGGCGCTTATCGAGCGTGAACAAAAGGTCACCCGCATTGACGAGCGAGCCATCCTTGAAATTCACCTTGTCGATAAAGCCGCCGACGCGTGGCCGCACGTCGACTTGTTCGACTGCCTCGAAGCGCCCCGAGTACTCATCCCACGTCGTGACGCTCTTGAAGAGTGGTGGCGCTACCGTGACGGGCAGACCTTGCGGCGGCGCCTGGGCGGATGCAACGTGTGCCGTGGCCAAGGCGAGCAGACATACGGCGGCAACTGAAATCGACCGGGTCATGGAAATTCGCTCTCGTTATCTAAGGCTTGGATTGGCGCCCACGTGCGGCGCGCAGTCAACACCCAGGCATATGTAATTGTTCGCTCGTACCGTACAACGGTTCTTGGGCACTATGCTAGAGCTTGCTGGCAAATGCGTTTTGCTGGATGTTGGCAAAATCTCGCCTGCCCGCACGAACGGTTCAAAAACAATATCTTGCAGTTACCTACGTACCGATCGTGTGTCGCCGGCGACAACGGGAGTAACGTCCGCATCTTGCAGCTTCGCGAACGCTCAACGGGTCTCATCATGACTTTTTCTAATGCGTCTCATGCCGCCCCTACCGATCCGCGCGGTCGCGGAAGGCCCGCGCTCGTGCTGGCAGTCCTGGTCGGTTTGCATGGCGGCATTGCACTATCCGCGTGCAAGGAGGAGAAGCCGGCGGAGGTCGGGATGCGTCCGATTAGGCCCGTGGTGG
>CADECN010000142.1 GCA_902825785.1 uncultured Hyphomicrobium sp.
AGACAATCGGGGGGTTCTCATTATCGGTGAGGACACCGTGCTCAAGGGCACGGTCAGCAACGGGACCCGCGTCGAGGTTCTCGGGTATTTGGAAGGCGGCGTCTCGTCCGCCGAAGTCGTGGTTCACGAAGGCGGCCGGCTGTTTGGCAACGTCAAGACCGGCAAGGCGGCCGTCCATGGCACGCTGCAAGGCGATGTTCGCGTCAAGGAACTGATCACCATCAAGAGCACGGGCCAGGTTTCCGGCAACGTCAAATACGGCAGGCTCGCGATGGAAGAAGGCGCGGAACTGACCGCGCGGGTGCGCAACATTCCGCCGTCGATCGAGGGCGATCTCGATCTGACCGTTACGCGTGGCGGCATCGTGCGGATCACCCTTGCTGACATCAACGCGGTCGATCCGGACGACAAGCCCGAAAATCTGACGTTTCAAGTCGCCAACCCGTCGAACGGATTTGTGGCGCTCGTCGCGACGCCGCGGCAGCCCGTCGCGACGTTCACGCAGGCGCAACTGGAAAACGGCATCGTCGTTTTTGCTCATGACGGCAGTGCCGGAAATTCGGCGAGGTTCGATATTTCCGTGGCGGATGCGTCGGGTGCGTCGTCTGGAAACGCGAAGCCGGTGCAGGTAGCGGTACGCGCGTAATTGCGCGTTCTTGTGTGTCGTCCACGACCGAAAATGCGCGAAAATTTGGAACTCTCCGGGCGGCCCATTATAAGGGTCGCCGATGACAAATTTGTTCGAAGCGGCCGGCCTTGAGAAGGCTGCTCCGCGCCCTCTCGCCGACCGATTGCGGCCCCAGCGGCTCGCCGATGTCGTCGGCCAGGATCACATCGTCGGACCGGAAGGCACGCTGACGCGGATGCTGAAGGCTGGGCGCGTGCCGAGCCTGATCCTGTGGGGGCCGCCGGGCTCCGGCAAGACAACTATCGCGCGCCTGCTTGCGGGGGAAACGAACCTCGCGTTCGAACAGCTCTCCGCGATCTTTTCCGGCGTCGCCGATCTGCGCAAGTCGTTCGATCGCGCAAAGATGCAGCGCGAGCAGGGCCGCGGTGTCCTGCTGTTCATCGACGAGATCCACCGCTTCAACCGCTCGCAGCAGGATAGTTTCCTGCCGCATATGGAAGACGGAACGATCACGCTCGTTGGTGCGACGACGGAAAACCCGTCATTCGAGCTCAATGCGGCTCTGCTGTCGCGCGCAACGGTTTTGACGCTCAACCGGCACGACGAGGTGGCGTTGGATCGGTTGCTCGAACGCGCGGAAACGGAGATGGGGCGCAAGCTGCCGCTCGACGCCGACGCGCGCGAAGCATTGAAGGGCATGGCCGACGGCGACGGCCGCGCAATCATCAATCTCGCCGAGGACGTGTTTGCGGCGGTGCCCGACACGGGCGCGCCGCTCGACAGGGAGATGCTCGTCAAGCTCGTGCAGCGGCGCGCGCCGCTCTACGACAAGAGCCGGGAGGGTCACTACAACCTCATCTCCGCCCTGCACAAGAGCGTGCGTGGTTCCGACCCCGACGCCGCGCTCTATTATTTTTGCCGGATGCTGGACGGCGGAGAAGACCGCCTGTTCCTTGCGCGCCGTCTGGTGCGGATGGCGGTCGAGGATATCGGCTTGGCCGATCCGCAAGCGCTCGTTGTCACGAATGCCGCAAAGGACGCCTTCGATTTTCTCGGTTCGCCCGAGGGCGAGCTGGCACTGGCGGAAGCGGTCATTTATCTCGCGACCGCGCCCAAGTCGAACGCGAACTACGTCGCGTACAAGGCTGCGATGCGGGCAGCCAAGGAGCACGGGTCGCTTAGTCCGCCGAAAACAATTCTCAACGCACCGACCAAGCTGATGGAAGAGGAAGGGTACGGTTCGGATTATCGCTACGATCACGACGAGCCCGATGCATTTTCGGGCCAGAACTATTTTCCCGATGCGTTCAAGAAACGTCCCAAATACTACGAACCGCCCGAAAGGGGTTTCGAGCGGGAGATTAAGAAGCGGCTCGAGTATTGGGCGAAGCTCAGGCGTGAGCGTCAGGGAGACTGAAATTCTCGATTGAAAAACGGGGAGCAAACTGGCGTGGTAGGTCAATCGCAATCGCATGCCCTGCACAATGTCGGCTGGCTGAGGGCGGCGGTGCTGGGTGCCAACGACGGAATCCTGTCGACAGCAAGTCTCATCGCGGGCGTGGCCGCCTCGAGCGCTAGCGAAGGCACAATCCTGGTCGCTGGATTGGCGGGGCTCGTCGCCGGCGCCATGTCAATGGCCGCCGGCGAATACGTGTCGGTCAGCTCGCAATCGGATGCCGAGGAAGCGGCGCTCGCGCGCAAGGGTGGCGAGATCGCACGTGCGCCACGCGAGCAGCTCGACCGGCTGGCCGGCATCTATGTGGCGCGCGGTGTTACGCCCGAACTTGCATTGCAGGTCGCGACGCAGATGACGGCGAAGGACGCGCTTTCGACCCATGCGCGTGACGAGCTTGGCATTACCGAGCACTCGGCGGCGCGGCCTGTGCTTGCGGCGCTGTCGTCGGCCGCTTCCTTCTCGGTCGGTGGTGCCGTGCCGCTGGTGGCCGCCATTCTCTCGCCGGTCGAACACATCGGCTGGATTGTGACGATCGCATCACTCGTGTGCCTAGGCTTACTCGGTGCTTTCGGCGCAAAAGTCGGGGATGCAGATGTCGCCAAGCCAACCGGGCGAATTCTCTTGTGGGGCGCGCTCGCGATGGCGCTGACGTCCGCGATCGGCCGCTTGACGGGCGAGGTCTTCTAGCCGCGTGCGCTCGGGCGAGCGCGCGTGTTTTTTGCGCGTGCAGTGCGATGCAACCTCACAAATCTGTATAGAGAGCAGCCATATTCCGCCGCAAAGCGGGCGCCTCTGAAGTCTCATAAAACTGGAGGCGCCCAATGAAATACGTAGTTGCAATTCTTGCTCTCACGGCGATGAGCGGCAACGCTTTCGCGGACACGACGTGTGCTGCCGATGCCGCCAGCAAAAAACTGCACGGCGCGGCGCTGACCAGCCACATGACGAAGTGCGAGGCCGATGCCAAGACCGCTTGCGAAGTTGATTCAAAGGCCAAGAAACTTGCCGGCGCGGCGCTCGATGCGCACATGAAGAAATGTGTCTCCGACAAAGTCGGAACGGTAGCTGCCAAGTAGGTCGCCTATCGCGACTCCTGGAGTTTCTCGGAGAGAGGATGTCGAGCAATCTTTTTCCGCGCCTCGATCCGGTCGCCATCGATGAGTTGCGGCCCACGCAAATGACCGTGGGAATGCGCGAGGTTCGCGCAAAGCGCAAAGCGTGGAGCGCCCTTGAAGAAGACAAGTCGCGGGCCTACCTCGGCCGGCACATGGTGCCGTGCGTGCGAGGACCGAAAGAGCGGCTTTATCTCATCGACCATCACCACCTTGCGCGCGCGCTGCACGACGAGGGCGCCAAACAGGTTCTCGTGTCTATGGTTGCGGATTTACGGACACTCGACAAAGACGCGTTCTGGTTCTTTCTTGATAACCGGGGATGGCTCCACCCCTTCGACGAACATGGCAAACGACGGGATTACGATGCCATGCCGAAATCGGTCGCGGATCTCGTGGATGATCCCTACCGCAGCCTCGCCGGCGAGCTGCGGCTTGAGGGCGGATATGCCAAGGATACGACACCGTTTAGTGAATTCCTGTGGGCCGATGCGTTACGCCGCCGCATCAAGCCCAAGGATGTTGAGGGTGATTTCAAGGCCGCCTTGCGCCGGGCGCTCGATTTTGCAAAAAGCCCGGAAGCTTCATTTCTACCAGGCTGGTGTGGACCGCACCGCGAATAAGACTGCGGGCGGTCCCGAGCAAGGGCGCCGATGTACCTTCTCCTTCTCGCGATGGCGGGCGGCGCGATCGGCGCCGGGCTTCGCTATCTTACCGGCCATGCCTTCGCGGCTTACGGCTTAATCGGCTTCCCGTGGGCGACGCTGACGATCAATGTCGTCGGATGCTTCCTTATGGGCGTGCTGATCGAGTTGCTGACATTACGCTATCAGGGGTCGCTGGAGTTGCGCACTTTCATCGCGACCGGAATTCTCGGCGGGTTCACGACGTTTTCGGCTTTCTCGCTCGAGTTCGCGACGCTGTTTGAACGGGGCGAAACCTTTGCCGCGTTCGTCTACGTGGCGGCCTCGGTCATCCTCACGCTGCTTGCCGTGTTTGCCGGATTGGCGTTCAGCCGCGCGGTGCTGGCATGACGGGCGAAGGCAAGGTCGAAGCGCTCATCGTTGCGGAGACCGAGGCCGACATGCGGCTCGACCGGTGGTTCCGCGTGCACTTCCCCGAGGTTGGATACACCTACCTCCAGAAGCTGCTGAGGTCTGGTCAGGTCCGCGTCGACAAGAAGCGCGCGCAGGCGAACGATCGGCTGTCGGCGGGCGCCGAGATCCGCGTGCCGGCGATCGTGCGCCAGCCCAAGACGCCGACCGTCAGCGGCCTCAGGGCCGCGCAGGGCGTGTCAAAGGGCGACCGCGACGCGATCGAGAAAATGATCCTGTTCGAGGACGAGCACGTGCTCGTCCTCAACAAGCCTTTCGGACTGGCGGTGCAGGGCGGCACCGGTACCAAGAAGCACATTGACGGAATGCTGGAAGGCATGGCCGACCGTTTCGGCGGTGAGCGGCCCCGCCTCGTGCATCGTCTCGATCGCGATACGACCGGCGTTCTGCTCGTTGCAAAGACGCGGGCGGCTGCCGCCAAGCTCGGGCGGATATTCCAGACCCGCTCAGCTGCCAAGACCTACTGGGCGCTGGTGAAGGGCGTACCGAAGCCGCCGCAAGGCAAGGTCGAGGCGCCCCTAGTGAAGGCCGCCGGACCGGATGGCGACCGGGTGCGCAAAGCGCGGCCGGGCGAGCAGGAAAAGGCGATGCACGCCACGACCCACTATTCGGTGGTCGACCGTGCTGCGCACAAAGCGGCCTGGGTATCATTAAAACCCGTGACGGGCCGCCAGCACCAGTTGCGCGCCCACATGCATCTTATCGGTCACCCCATCGTCGGGGACAACAAGTACGAGGGCGATGTAAACATGCCGGCGGAGAACATCGATAAGAAGCTCCACCTTCATGCCCGCCGCCTGGTTATCGGGCATCCGGTCACGGGTGATAAAATTGATGTCACCGCGCCGCTGCCGCCTCATATGAAGGCAAGCTGGGAGCTTTTGGGCTTCGAGGAAAAGCGTTTCGAATAGCGGGCCAGCGCAGCTATGCCTTTTGCGCGCCTTGGCGTGCGTGCTAGAACCTAAACGCCATGACCCTCATTATTTTCGACTGCGACGGCACCATCGTCGACAGCCAAGCTGGTATCGTGCTCTCGATGGAGCATGCGTTCAAGGCGCTCCGCATGACGCCGCCGACGCGCGAGCGCGTGCTGTCGGTCGTCGGGCTGTCGCTGCGGGAAGCCTTCTCAGAACTGGCGCCAGAGGCTGAGCATGGGACGCGCGATGAACTCGCCGAACGCTACAAGAGCGCGTTCCGGGAACTCGACCGCGACCCGTCGGACCAGGACATCCTGTTTCCGGGCGCCAAGCCGGTCATCGATGCTCTTGCCGCGCGCCAAGGCGTTACACTGGGTATCGCAACGGGCAAATCGCGGCGCGGTGTCGACCGGCTGATCGATCGCGAGCGGTGGCATGGGCATTTCGCGACAATCCAGACGGCGGACGACCATCCCTCGAAGCCGCATCCGTCCATGATCCTGCAGGCGATGGCGGAAACCGGCTGTTTACCGGAAGCCACCGTCATGGTGGGTGACACCACGTATGACATCCAGATGGCGCGCTCGGCCCGCGTCGGCGCCATCGGCGTGTCATGGGGGTATCACGCCGCCAACGAGTTGCGGCAGGCCGGCGCCCATGTCGTTCTCGATGACTACGCTTTGCTGCCAGAGGCGGTGACAATGGTGCTGCGCAAGCTTGGCCAGGCCGCATGAATGGCGGCGACGACGGCGGCCGCGAGCGAACGGGCGGCGAGCCTCTTCCGCCCGCCGGCGGCGGGCCGAGGCGGCCGATCACCGATAGTCTTTCCAAACCTCTACCCAAGCGTTTTTACGACACCGTGAGCGTTGGTGAGGGTGGCACGGTCTTGCTCGACGGCAGACCGGTTCGGACGCCCAAGAAGCAACTTCTCAGCGCGCCCACTGCGGCGCTCGCGGAAGCGATCGCGGCGGAATGGCGGGCTCAGGACAAGACCGTCGATCCCGGCACGATGCCGCTCACGCGGTTCGCGAATACCGCCATCGACGCGGTTGCCGAGACGCTCGATGCGGTGGCGGCCGATATCACGGCGTATGCCGGGAACGACATGCTCTGTTACAGGGCGGAGTCGCCGGCCGAACTTGTGAAGCTACAGGCGTTGCACTGGGACCCGGTGCTGGCTTGGGCGGCGCGCGTGCTCGATGCGCGCTTCCTTACGGTTTGTGGTATCATGCCGATTGCACAGCCCGCCGCCGCGCTCGCGGCGTTCCAGCAGGGGCTTCGCCCGTATGAAGCGTTCAAGTTGACGGGGCTGCATGTGATCACGACCCTGACGGGCTCGGCGCTGCTGGCGCTTGCACACGAACGCGGTGCGTTGGGCGCGGATGCGACGTGGGCGGCGGCTCATGTGGACGAGGACTACCAGATTGCGCTTTGGGGCGAAGACTACGAGGCGGCGGAACGGCGCAAGCGTCGGCGCGCCGAATTCGATGCCGCGAGCATGATGTTGAAATTGCTCGCGCAGTAACGCGGGGGACTGCGCAATTCGCTAAGGGTGTGCCAAGGGCGTGGCGTTAGTGCGTCCAGGAGAGGTGCCCGATGTCACCGTATGATTTCGTGTCGATTTTGCTCGTGATTGGAATTGCCGTGGTTCTTATCCGGCGGCAGCGTGCGGACCGAAGGCCGGGACAACGCTCGGACCGATGGGAAAACCAGGGCGACGACGGGTCCGTCACGCCGATGACGTCAGGCGCGCTGGAGCCGCGCGTCGGTCGTGGCGCGCGTCGCAGCGACAACGATGGCGGTGACGGTGGCTACCCCACCGGTGGCGGTCCGGGCCCAAGCCATTCGCACGGGCACACCCACGGCCATACGGGCAGTTGGGGCGACGGACATGGCGGCCATGGTGGCGGCGACGGTGGAGGAGGAGGCGACGGCGGCGGCGGCGGCGGCGACTGATGGCCGAGCCCGCAATTTCATTCGGCGACACCGTGCGCGTGCGCGCAAGCGAAGAGACCATAAAGTTGGAACTTGCCGGGCGCGAAGGTGGCGTGACGGGCGAGACGATGCCGTCGGTAACGGGGCTGCCCGTCATCGGCGCGCTGGCAAGCGATTATGCGCTTGGCGTGCATTTCAAAGACGGCCGAGATGTTGTCTGGTTCGCGCCGGAGCTTTTGGAATTCGTCGACCACGGCGCGGGCAACACGATCACGCTCGATGGTGTCGACGTGAAGATAATCCGTAATCCCGACGGTAGCTGGCGCGAGGAGCCTTTCGACAATCCTCGCAAAGCGCGCAAGCCGTGGTGGCGCTTCTGGTAGGGTGCTGCAACCGTTCGCGCCGTTCTTGCCGCTCACACAGATCGCAGCGACACTGGCGGCGCGTGATTCGCTTCATCCTGTCACGCACGCCGGACTAGGACATGCTGCAACTGCCTCGCATCCCTGAGCTTGCGCAACGCGACCGCTTCGTTCGGCGTGCGGTGAAGGAAGGGCGTGTGTTGACGCTCGGCGACGAAGAATGCGCTTGCGTTCCCTCACAACAGTTCGTGGGGCGGACGGTGCAACTTTTCTGGTCGAGTCCGGTCGAGGCCAAGCGCTGGGCGCAGGCTTTGAGTGGCGATGATGAATTGCAGGAAATCGGTCTTTCGACCTTTGCATCGGACATTCTGCCCGGCCTTGCGAGTGCCAAGGGTTTTGCGGGGACCGATTGGGTTTCCGATCCAATTGAGCCGGAGGTCGATCCGCGCGATCTGCTGCTGCGATTGAAGCACGAGGCCGTCGGCGGTCTGCTGAAAGCGCTTAGTGACCGGGGCGAGGTCTATTTCGTGGCCGGCGACGACGGACCGCGTACGGCGCCCTCGGCGAGGCAGGGTGGCGAGATGCTTGCTGTATTCGCCTCTCGGCAGGGGGCTGAGAAGCACATGAAGCAGATCGAGGGCCGCTCAGTCATGGCCGATCCGGTTGCGGATTTCATAGGCTCGACGCTGCCTTGGGCGTCGCAACGGGGCCTCGTGATCAGTCTGGAGCCCATTGCGGGCGCAGGCGCGCTCGAACTTAAGGCCGATGACGTCGTCCGCCGCCTAGCGGCCGATCAGGCGCGTTAACCGGCTCGCGACAACTGGCCGTTTGCGCTGCGGGAGGCGCGTGCTAGAGACCGCAATCCGGTCCGCAGAAGCCAGGGTCCTACCTCATGAAAGACATCATCGACGAGCTCGAGAAGCGCCGCGACAACGCTCGCCTCGGGGGCGGGCAGGCCCGCATCGACGCGCAGCACACCAAGGGCAAGCTGACGGCCCGGGAGCGCATCGAGCTGTTGATGGACGAGAACTCGTTCGAAGAGTTCGACATGTACGTCGAGCACCGCTGCACAGACTTCGGCATGGAAAAGACCAAGGTGCCGGGCGACGGCGTGGTGACGGGCTGGGGCACGATCAACGGTCGTGTCGTCTATGTGTTCGCCAAAGACTTTACTGTCATGGGCGGTTCTCTCAGCCAGACGCACGCCCGCAAGATCACCAAGATCCAGGACCTGGCGCTCAGGAACCGCGCGCCGATCATCGGCCTGTTCGATGCGGGCGGGGCGCGCATCCAGGAGGGCGTCGATGCGCTCGGCGGGTATGGCGAAGTGTTCGCGCGCAACGTGCACGCGTCCGGCGTCATCCCGCAGATATCCGTCATCATGGGACCGTGCGCGGGCGGCGATGT
>CADECN010000143.1 GCA_902825785.1 uncultured Hyphomicrobium sp.
AGCTTGGCGAGAAGCTCCCCGGGGGTCTGCCCGCCGGTTGCCTTACCGATCGCGTCGCGCACAGCCGTCGAAGCGCCCGTAGCCTCGCGAATGCGACCCGCGCCTTCCTTCGCGCCCGTCGCCGCCTGATTGAGGAGTTGACCCAGACTATCGGCGCTGCCGCCGTTCGAGACGTTGCCGCTCGATTGATTGAGCTTGTCCCTCAGCTGCCCGAGAATATCGCCAATGCCACCTGTCGGTGCGGTGTCGACCGGCGTGTCGTTGGTCGCCTGGCGCGGCGACTGCGGCTGACCTAACTGGCGCTGCAGTTCGCCGAGAATATCGCCCCAGCCGCCGCCGCTATCAGCGCCGCCATTGCCTTGCCGCGGGCCGCCCGTCTGGCCACCGAGCTGGCGGCCGATTTCGCCCAGAATGTCGGTGAGACCACCGCCGCCCGGGGCCGGCTGCTGACCGGCGGGAGCGGCGCCCCGCACGATGCCTTCGAGAATTGATTTGGCGTCGAACATGGCACGTTCCTTCCCGATGTAACGCGACTAACCGCGGGAACGTAGGAACGCCGCCTCCGGGGCACAATGGCGGGTCTGTATAATTTTGCTATTCCGCCGCGAGGGGAAGTCTGGGCCTATCAGCCGGAGGACGGCCGCCGTGGCCAGTGGACGACGCCATGTTTTCCTGGCTCTCCGGCTCGTCGACTGGGCCGATAAAGCGGCCAAAGATGCGCTGCAGCACGTTGCCGATGTCGTCCATCACTGTGAAGAAAGATGGCACGAAGACGAGCGATAGCGCTGTCGACACGATCAGGCCGCCGATGACCGCGATCGCCATGGGCGAGCGGAATTCGCCTCCCTCTCCGAACGCCATTGCGCTCGGCAACATTCCGGCGGCCATGGCGAGCGTCGTCATGATGATGGGGCGCGCCCGCTTGCGGCCGGCGTCGATAATCGCCTCGTAACGGTCGACGCCCTTCGCCACTTCTTCAATTGCGAAGTCGACGAGCATGATGGCGTTCTTGGTCACGATACCCATCAGCATGAGCAGGCCGATGTAGACGGGCATGCTGACCGGGTTGTTGGTTGCAAGAAGGCTCACGACAACGCCGCCGAAAGACAGAGGTAGCGAAAGCAGGATCGTAACGGGCTGCATGACGCTGCCGAACAGCAGCACGAGCACGCCAAATACGATCATCAAACCGGTCCCCATGGCCGTGACGAATCCATTGGCCACTTCGTCCTGGATTTCAGCATCTCCGGAGGGTTGCAGACGAACGCTCTTGGGCAGATTGGCTCCTTCAACGACAGCGAGATATTTTTCACGCGCGACGCTGAGCGGCATGCCCCGGTCAAGATCGACGCCCAGCACGGCGCGGCGCTCACGATCGTAGCGCTCGATCGATGCCGGGCCGCGTCCGAAATCTACCGATGCGACGGCCGTCAGTGGGATGGCTTGATTGGCGCTATTCGTAATGCGAAGTTGCTCTATGCGGCGCAGATCTGTTCGCGTTTCCTCTTCGAGCATCACGCGGATGGGAATCTGCCGGTCGCCGATTGTGAACTTCGCGAGGTTGAATGCCGCGTCGCCGATGGTCGCGACGCGCACCGCTTCGGCGATTTGCTCGGGCGAAACGCCGAGACGCGCGGCTTCGTCGAGCCTTGGCACAACGCGGATTTCGGGCCGGTCGGTCGAGCCGGTTGCGGCGACGTTGTGGAAGCCCGCCACATGGCGCATGGCTCCTTCGAGCTTGCCAATCGCAGCGTTGAGGTCGTCGCCGTTGGGAGAGAGCATCGAGAACGCCAGCTCGCGCTCGCCGCGCTCGTTGACGAACCACACGCGACTGTCGCTGGTGCCGGCCAATTTGGCGGAGATTATGCCCTTCAACTGCTTCTGGGAAAGCTTGCGTTTGGCCTTGGGCACAAGTTGGATGAAGAGCGCGGCGCGCCGTACCTCGAGCTGGCCGGTTGGGCTTGTGCCGCCCAAGACGAAGACCTGGTGGATCTCCGGGATGGTGCGAAGCTGCTTGACCATCTGGTCGGTTTTGTCCCGCGTCGTCTCCAGCCGCGTTCCGGGTGGCAATTCAACCGACGCAACCACGCGCGAGGTGTCTTCATCCGGGATGAAACCGGTTGGCAGAAGCGACGTTGCGTAAAGCGAGGCCGAGAACAACATTACGCCGGCGAACAGCGTCAGGTAATGATGACGGAGCGTCATGGCGAGGAACCGCGTGTACGCGCGCATCAAGATGCCGTCGCCATGTGGCTTTACCGGAACCGGACGCATCAGGTAGGCCGCCATCATCGGCGTTATGAGACGTGCGACCAACAGAGATATGAATACGGCGATCGCGACCGTCAGCCCGAATTGCTTGAAGTACTGTCCCGCGATACCGCCCATGAAGGAAACGGGCGCAAAAATCGCAATTATCGTCATCGTGATGGCGATGACCGCAAGTCCGATCTCGTCGGCCGCTTCGAGCGCGGCGCGATAGGGCGATTTGCCCATATGCATGTGCCGGACGATGTTCTCTATCTCGACGATGGCGTCGTCGACGAGGATGCCGGTGACAAGCGTGATGCCGAGCAGGCTCACGAGGTTGAGCGAGAAACCAAGCGCCGAGATGGCCCAGAAGGTTGGTATTGCGGCGAGCGGAAGGGCTATTGCTGAGATCAGCGTTGCGCGCCAGTTGCGCAGGAATGCAAGGACGACGAGCACGGCAAGAACCGCGCCCTCGATCAAGGCCTCCATAGCGGCTTTGTAGTTGCCCCGCGTGTAGGCGACCGCGTCATCGATCTTCGCCAGCTTGACGTCGGGGTAGGATTTGCGGAGCTCCTGGAGTGCGACATCGACCGCATCCGAAACCGACAGCTCGCTTTCGCCCTTGGAGCGGAATATTGCGAACGAAACGACGGGTTCGCCGTTCAGCCGGCCGAACGAGCGCTGCTCATCGGAACCGTCGATGACGCGGCCGAGATCCCTAAGCCGCACTTCGCGGTTACCGCTCAGTATGATTTTGGCGTCGGCAAGCGCTTCGACCGTGCGGGCGCCGGCAAGCGTGCGAATTGCTTGTTCCTGGCCGCCGACCTCGCCGCGACCAGAGCCCAGATCGACGTTTGTCGCGCGCACCTGGCGGTTCACTTCCGCCGCGGTAATGCCGTAAGCCAGCAACTTGTCGGGATCGAGGTTCACACGGATTTCACGGTCGACACCGCCGTAGCGTTCGACCCGGCCGACGCCCTTGGTCGCCTGCAGCTTGCGTTTGACGATATCGTCGACGTGCCACGAGAGCTGTTCCAGCGTCATGCCGGGAGATGAGGCTCCGAACGTAAGGATCGCTTGCCCTTCTACGTCGATGCGCTCGACGACGGGTTCGTCGATGGTGCGGGGGAGTTCGGCGCGTTTCTTGGCGATAGCGTCCTTGACGTCATTCAGTGCGCGATCGATGTCGCTGCCGAGCCGGAACTCCAGGATCGTCGTCGACTGGCCGTCGGTCAGAGTCGACTGGATGTGCTTGACGCCGGTAATGTTGGCGACCGCATCCTCGACGATCTTGGTGACCTGCGTTTCAAGCTCGGCCGGGGAGCTGCCCGATTGCGTGATGACGGCCGAGATGATCGGCACGTCGATATTCGGGAAGCGGGTTACCGGCAGACGCATGAAGCTTATGATGCCCAGCAACAGAAGCACCGCGAACAGAACGATCGCGGGGACCGGACGTCGGATCGACCACGCCGAGACGTTGATGCGCATCACTTCGCCTCGCTCAAGGCTGGATTAGGCTTGATGGGCCTGATCTTGTCGCCGTCACGAAGGAAGGTGCCTGC
This sequence comes from uncultured Hyphomicrobium sp., assembly GCA_902825785.1. Taxonomy (GTDB): domain Bacteria; phylum Pseudomonadota; class Alphaproteobacteria; order Rhizobiales; family Hyphomicrobiaceae; genus Hyphomicrobium_B. Next base: position 3,816 of record CADECN010000143.1, read on the forward strand.
GCGCGTGACCACGAAATCACCTTCCTGGAGGCCCTGCTTCACCTCCACCTGATCGCCCATGGTGAGGCCCGTCTTCAGCACGCGGCGCCGGACGGTGTCGCCATCGAGCGCCAGCACATAAGGTGCGTCGGTTTCGAAGGTGACGGCGGTGGATGGTACGGCAAGGCCGCGGCTCTTGGCTGTCTCGATCTCACCGCGCGCGAAGGCACCCACCCGCAGCGAGGGATTGGCACCAAGAAAAATTCTTACGCGGCCAAGGCGCGTTGCTTTGTCGACTTCGGGTCCGACCAGGCGAACCGTGCCAATAGCGTCGGGGGCACCCGGCACAAATACCTTGGCGCGCTGATCGACGTTGACATTCGCCAGTTCGGTTTCCACGACCTCGGCGTCGAGTTCGATCTCTCCTTTTGCGATGATCCGGAACATCGGTTGGCCGACCGCGCTCGCCATTGCGCCGATGCGGGCGTTGCGACGGCTGATGATGCCGTCCTCAGGCGCTTTCACATCTGTGTTGCCGCGGCGCCAGTTGAGTTCGCGGCGCTGGGCCTCGACCTGCGCCTTTTCGGCTTCGGCGGCCTTAAGGCCGTCGCGGGCGGCGATCACTGCAGCTTCCGAGGTGCGCGCGGCGCTTTCTCGCTGGTCGTAGGTCGATCCTGAAAGATAGCCGGATTTCTTCAAGGGCTCGGCGCGTTCGAGCTGATTGCGGGCTTCCTTGGCTTGGGCCTCGGCCTGCGCGATCTGGCTGCCGGCTTGCGCGATTGCCGCATCCGCGCGCGCCAAGTTTGCAGAGTTCTGGGCGAGTTGAGCGTCAAGCTGTTCGGCGACAAGACGCGCCAAGACCTGGCCCTTCTTGACGTGATCACCTTCCTCTACGAGGAGCTCCATCACGCGCAGGCCTTCGATCTCGGGAGAGACGAGAATTTCCTCACGCGGAATGAGCGAGCCCGAGACGACGGCCGTTTGGACGAAATCGGTGGTCGTGACCTTGGTCACGGTGACGGACGGCAGGACATCCGTCGTTTCACGCGTCGCCTGCGCGGTCTCGTCGTTTGCGGCCTGTCGCTTCTGGACAAACCAATAGCCTGCAACCGCCAGCATCGTTCCGACCAACAAAATAGCGGTTGCGGATTTGAGTTTCACCGGCGCACCTCACGGACACGTTTGCCGAGTACGTCTTCCGATCGCGCTGGCTTCATCAGAGGTTCCACCGGTCGCAGCAGTGTGCTGACAAGTTCGACAAGGACCGGCAGGACGGTGCGCATGTCCATGCCTGGCTCGATCGCGCGACGCCATGCCATGCCATCGCCGATGATGTTGAAGACCTTTGCCAAGGTCGGGACGTCAACAGCAGGTGCAATACGCCCTTCGTCCTTCAGGCGCTGGAAGAGTGCTTCGAAGGCATCGGAACAGAACTTGTCGACGCCCATGAAAATTTCGGCGATGCGCGGATTGCGCGTAGATTCAACGCCCATTTCGACCACGAAGCGCTGCTTTTCCGGCGATTCAGCGACGAAGTAATGCTCGCCGATGGCGGTCAGAGCTTCGATAAAATCGGGTGCCAGCGCGAGCTGCCCGAAACGCTCGGCGATTTCGGCGCGGTCACGTTCGCAAAGGCCTTCGATCAGCGCCTCCTTGCTGTTGAAGTAGCCGTAAAGCGCGCCGGGGCTCACCCCAGCCTCACGGCAGATGTGCTGCATGGTCGTTGCGTGGAAGCCGCCGCGCGCGAAGCACGTTTGGGCTGCGTCCAGTATGTGTTCGCGCTTGGCGCGCTGGGTGTCGGGCTTCAGCTTCGGCATCGATAATACCTTGCGGGCCGTTGTTCGCACGACCATGAAAAACGAATGTTCGTTCGTTTTGCATCAGGATTGCGGCGCTGCCAAGATCATTCATTCGGTTTCGATCGATTTCTGCGACGGGCCAGCGGCCCGTGATGCCGGCAATTCAAAGCGCTCATCCCGACAGGCATCTGGTCGCGATGTTCCGTGGTAAACGACGACGTTTGTTGCAGAAATTTGAGTCGCCGCCTGTTCTCGAAGGGACAGGGAGGGCATTCGGCGGGAGGTTTGGGTGGTTTATTTTCTCGATACGGGCGTCAATTTGGCGCTCAACCTTGCCGGGTTCACCGGGCTTGCCGACCCACATCAGATCCTGATCGCCGTGGTTCTCGGGACAGCGGCGGTGCTTTGGAACTCGACGCTCGTTCCGCGCTGGGCGCTCTCGGCATTCTTCTCGCTGATGTTCCTCGCCAGTTGCGTCGCGGTGTACGCACTCGCGCTCGGGCGTCAGCCGATGTGCGTCTATGCCTACGAACCCGAGAAACCGGTCATCGGCGACAGTCTCACTCGCAAGCTCAATTGGGAAGAAGTGCGCAATCTCGACTGTCCGTCGCTGTGGGTTGCGCGCAACGAGATCTATTACCGCTCCAACTACTGCTTCTTCACGCCGACGGGCTATTCCTACTTCGGCAACGACAAGACGTGCGATCCGTCAATCGAGGTTCCCTCGTCGCAGATCGGTTTTGACAACGCGACTTTGATCAAGCGCATGGAAGCGCGCAAGGGTTGCGCGCCGATGGAGAGCTGTCGCAAGCTCGGGCGGGTATCGTCTTCGAAGCTCGATCTTGGCCGGAGTACGATCAAGGAAGATCAGTAGGCGTCAGGCGGCCGACAGGTCCTTGAGATCAAGGCGCGTCGTCGTCATGGCAAGGTTGCCGGCGGCGTCGCGCGGCCAGTCGGCCTGAGGCCTATCCCAGTAAAGCTCTACTCCGTTGCCGTCAGGATCATCGAGGTACAGCGCTTCGCTGACACCGTGATCGCTGGCGCCTGTGAGCGGAATTCCGGCTTTCATCAAGCGTCGCAGGGCGTCGGCGAGCGCGGCACGCGTTGGATAAAGGATCGCGAGGTGGAAAAGTCCGGTCGTGCCGGGCGGCGGTGCAGAGCCGCCCTTACTCTGCCAGGTGTTCAGCCCAATGTGGTGGTGGTAGTCACCAGCGGCGAGAAAAACCGCGTCGCTGCCGTAGCGCTGCGTAACGGGAAATCCGAGGACGCCGGAATAGAACGCCAACGCTCGATCGAGGTCCGCGACCTTCAAATGGACATGCCCGATCCGGGCGCCGCCATCGACGGCTGGACTGTCAGTTTCTGTCAATTTGCTGTTCCCGTTCAATGGCCTAAAATTTTTGCTCCGCGACATATGGGAGTTGCCGGCGAAAAGCAAAGCCCGGCAGTTTTCGGCTGCCGGGCTTTGCCCGCAACGCGACCTATAATCCCGCAATCACGGTCGCGCGGACTTTGCCAGTCTCACGAGGTTCAGGAATTCCGCGCGATAGCCGAACGGATCGTTTCCGCGCGCAGATTGGGCAAGAGTGAGGACGTCATCGTAGCTGTAACTGAGCGTATAAGGCGCGCCGCGAAGCAACTGACCGAACGCTGCAACGGCGACCGAGAAGCGCACGTCCTCGGGCGCAGCGGTGACTGCTTCGATCGCGGTTGAGTCTGCAATCGGCAGCTCGATCAGCTTGGACGTGTCTTCGTCGGGGCGCTTGTAGCGCAGCTTCAAGAACCCAAGCTCATTGCTCTTGGATGGCGCGGCCGCGATCTGAACGGGTTTGGCGGCATCGGCAGGGGTTGCGGAGGCGGTCGCAACTTTCTTGCCGTAGCGCAGGTCATCGACGAGCTGGGGCGCGCCAACGGGCGTAACCTCGTAGATAGCTGTCACGGCGTGACCAGAACCGATGTCGCCAGCGTCGACGCGGTCGTTGTTGAAGTCTTCGCGATTCAGTGCGCGCGTTTCGTATCCGATCAGCCGATATTCCGAGACGCGCTCAGGGTTCCATTCGAGCTGGATCTTCACATCCTTGGCGATGGGGATGAGTGTGGTGGCGCTTTCTTCCACCAGCACCTTACGCGCTTCGTTCAACGTATCGACATAGGCGGCGGTGCCGTTGCCATTCTGTGCAAGCGTCTGCATCAGTGCGTCATTGTGATTGCCGCGTCCGACCCCGAGTATCGACAGGAAGACACCGGTCTGGCGCTTGCGCTCGATCAGTCCTTTCAACTCGCCAATGTCGGTCGTGCCGACGTTGAAGTCGCCGTCGGTCGCCAGGATGACGCGGTTTACCGCAGCCTTGTCGAAGTTGGCTTGCGCCAGCCGGTAGGCGTCTTGAATGCCTGCACCGCCCGCGGTCGAGCCACCCGCCCCGAGGCGGTCGATGACCGAAAGAATTTTAGACTTTTCGCTTATCTTCGTGGGTTCGAGCGCAATGCCGCTCTCGCCTGCGTACGTGACAATGGCGACCGTGTCGTCGGGTTGGAGCTGGTCGACCAGCATCCGGAACGCGTTCTTGACGAGCGGGAGGCGGTCTTCGCCCTGCATCGAACCGGATACGTCGATCAGGAACACGAGGTTGGCGCGGGGGCGCTCGGCGGTCTTCACCTCGTAGCCTTTGATCGCAACATGAACGAGCTGGTTGCGCGGGTTCCACGGGCTCGGCATCACCGTTACGGAAGGTTTGAATGGCACTTCGACCGTGTCGGGCGCGGGGTAGGCGTAGGGAAAATAGTTGATCATTTCTTCGACGCGGACGGCATCCTTTGACGGGAGTTCGCCGGCATTGAGCGCGCGGCGCACGAAGCTGTATGAGGCCGTGTCGACATCGATGGAGAAGGTCGATACGGGGTCGGCCGCGACCTGCTTCACGGGGTTGACGTCTTTGCCCTCGAACCTATCGCGGTTCTGTTCGGCGACCGAAGGTGGTGCGGGCAGCACCGTGCCGTATTCGCCGCCAACGCCGAGATTCGACATTGGAATGCCCGCGAGAGACTTGTTCAGCGAATACCCGAACTGTTCGCGCGCCGGTGGTGGTGCCGAAGGGTTCAGGCTCGCGGCGGCCGTTTGCTGAGGCGGCCGGCCATCGGCGGGAATAGTGATGGTTCTAACGCGCGTCGCATCGTCAGCGGACGGCGGGGCAACAACCGCGGCAGCGCGATCATACTGTGCGAGGCCTTCGTATGCCTGCCGATCAACGCCAGGCGTCACGACGGGGGGAACATTG
>CADECN010000144.1 GCA_902825785.1 uncultured Hyphomicrobium sp.
GGATGCGAGCGCGATCGCTTCACTTGAAGAACGCGTCGGCAAGAATTCGGATCGCTCGTCCTGATGGATTCGATGAACGATCGTTCATCGCTACGCGACGATTGAAAGTCGCCGGTTTGACGAAATCCCTCCGCGAATAAAGCGCAATCCTGCACTAAGCACGTCAGAATGGCGGACCTTCCAATTCGGTCAGCCGAGCTGGCGTTTTCGCGCTGGCGCTATCCGCGGGACATTCCGAAGGGCATCGGCCGTGGCAGCGTGCAGCGTGGGGCAACGACGGTTGCTGCACGAGGGAAGTCGCACAGCGGAGGTATTTAACTCCGCGTTAACCGAACGAAGGTTAATGGATGGTGCGAGTAGAGGTGCGTACCATGAGAAGTGTTCCTGCCAAAAACCGGCGCGGCTATTTCTGCCTCAAGTCCGCTGCCGTCCCGATCGCAGTTGCCGTCGCCGGACTTTCCGCCGCCGGATGCAGCGCGGATGTTTCCCGCTTCGACAGCACGTCCTTCGCCTTCGATGATCCGGCCGAAACAGGCAGCACATCGACGCCGACCGAGCCTGTCTACGGCGGCAGCGTGACCGACCACGGGGTCGCGCGGACGACGCCGAGAGGCCCCTACAACGCTGGCGCCGAGGTAGAGTCGGCCCAATTGCCCGACGCAACGCCGGCATCGTCAGAGCCGATCCGCACGGCCGATGCGTCGCCGCCTCCGTCGTCTCCCTCGTATCAGGCGCGGCCGTTCCGTACCGCTGCGGCCGATCCGGCAGCGACGCCTGGCGCGCCTTACGCATCAGCGCCCGCACGAGGTGACTCGATCGAGGTGCAGCGTGGCGACACGCTTTACGGGCTATCTCGCCGACACGGCGTTTCGCTTGACGAACTCATGAGCGTCAACAACCTGACATCCTCGACGCTGCGGCCGGGCCAGAAACTCTATTTGCCGTCGGGAGCCAGCGCCGCGGTTCGTGGCGCAGCTCCGGCGAAAGTCGCCGCCGCTGAGCCGATGCCGCAGCCGGTCGGCCCCGACGTCGAGGCGCGTTACCGCGGGACGCACACGGTGAAGGCGGGTGAATCCCTGTACAACATCGCGCGCGCCAACAACGTGAAGGTCGGCGAGCTTCAGCAGGTCAATGGAATTACCGATCCGCGCCGGGTCCGGCCCGGTACGGTTCTGAAGGTCCCGGGTGTGGCGCCGGTGGCGGCGGCAGAGACCATTGCAAAGCCGATCGCGCCCGAAGTGCCTGCCGCGCCTTCGCGCGTGGGTAGCGAGACGACGACGCAGCCGACCATGATCAACGGCGCGACGAAGGTCGCCGAGCTTTCCGACAAGACGAGCGACTCCGCGCCGGTAACGGATGCGCGTCCGGCGGTCAGGGAAGAGAAGGTCGCCGTGGCGGCGCCACAGGTCACCACGCAGACCGTCGACAGCGTCAAGCTGCGTTGGCCTGCTCAGGGCAAGGTGATTGCAGGTTTCGGCGGCCGTCCAGACGGCACGCACAACGACGGCATCAACCTATCCGTTCCGCTCGGCACGGACGTGCGCGCGGCGGAAAGCGGTGTTGTCGCTTACGCCGGGAGCGAGCTCAAAGGCTACGGCAACCTTGTGCTGCTGCGGCACGACAACGGTTGGGTTACGGCTTACGCGCACAACGATGAACTGCTGGTCAAGCGCGGCGACAAAGTGAGCCGCGGTCAGGTGATCAGCAAGGCAGGCAAGACCGGATCGGTTGACCAGCCGCAGGTTCATTTCGAATTGCGGCAGGGATCGAAGCCAGTCGATCCGACGCCGTACATGGAGCAACTGTAAGAGTTTCGTGAGCGCTGGGGATCACGTCCAGACTGCCGCGCGCAGAAGTGAGGGAAACTTGGGGCCGGGCTTGCAAGAGCCCGGTCCCATTTATTTTTGCGCCTTCCGACTCTCCTTCGTCGAGCCGGCCGGACGGCGCGGACCTCGTGGCGACGCTGGAGCAGTCTCCAGCGAGTTCCGACGCCCGGATTGGCCGGAGAAGGCGCGGGACTGAGTTCAAAGCGTCAAGTGCGCTCCGAGGCGACCGGCGAGGTCCTGCGTGTATTGCCAGGCGACGCGGCCGGAACGCGCGCCGCGTGTCGTTGCCCACTCCAAGGCGTCTTTGACGAGCGCGTCGTCTTCAATGCGCAGTTTGAAGTGTCGGGCGTAGGCTCGGACCATTTCGAGATAGTCATCCTGGCTGGCGTTGTGGAAGCCGAGCCACAGCCCGAAACGGTCGGAGAGCGAGACTTTCTCTTCGGTGGCTTCCGCCGGATTGATGGCGGTGGAACGTTCATTCTCCACCATCTCGCGCGGCATCAGGTGGCGACGATTTGACGTGGCGTAGAAAAGTACGTTCGCCGGACGGCCCTCGATGCCGCCTTCAAGAACCGCTTTCAAGGATTTGTAGCTCGTGTCGTCTTTGTCGAAAGAGAGGTCGTCGCAGAAAACGATGAAGCGGTATGGCGCCGCTTTCAAATGCGTCAGACATTTTGGCAGCGTGGCAATTTCCTCGCGGTGGATTTCGACAAGCTTGAGCGACGGCACGCGCTCGGCAGCTTCGGCGTGCGCGGCTTTGACAAGGCTCGACTTGCCCATGCCGCGAGCGCCCCAAAGCAGAGCATTGTTGGCGGGCAGACCGGCGGCAAAGCGGTGCGTGTTGTCGAGAAGGATGGCGGCCGTCCGGTCGATGCCCTTGAGTAGCGAGAGGGGGACGCGAGAGACGCGCTCGACGGCAGCAAAATCGCAGGCGTCGGCGTGCCAGATAAATGCGCCGGCGGTCGTGAAATCAGGTTCTGAGGGGGTTGAAGGGGCCAGTCTTTCAAGCGCGGCGGCGATGCGCTCGGCGGCCTCGCGCAGCGCGTCGTCTTTGCTCATCAGTCTACTCCGCTCGCCAAGCCTCGGATTGCGCGTCTTTAATGGGCCATGTGGCCGCCGCCAATGGCAGAATCTCGGATTTGGGCCGGTTGCAAATGGGCGTTTCGACACTATAGTCCCGGCGAACTCGACGGGGTGCCCCTGCGGAGCCACTTAGGCCCCGTGGAAGTGGCGCCTGCGTTCGTTTTTTCGAAAGGACCGCCAGCCTCATGTTCACGACCCCCGCTTTCGCTCAGGGCGCACCGGCGCCGATGGACCCGCTTGGCGGGCTGCTGATCCCGATGCTGTTGATGCTGGTGATCTTCTATTTCTTCCTGATCCGTCCGCAATCGCAGCGCGCCAAGGAACATCGCGAACGCGTCAATGCGGTGCGACGGGGCGACACGGTTATCACGTCTGGCGGTATGGTGGGGCGTGTGTTGAAAGCATCGGACACGAGCGACGAAATCGAAGTCGAACTCGCCGACAATCTGAAGGTGCGGGTACTCAAGAGTACGTTGATGGACGTCCGCTCGAAAGGTGAGCCCGTCAAGGAAACGACCTGACCGTTAGGCTCCCGCGATGACGCCAGGGTGTGCGGCGAAGCGCTGACCCTTTTCACGATCCATAGAAGCGACCGAATATGCTGCATTTCTCACGCCTCAAGAAGATCCTGATTGCGTTGACGTGCCTCGCCGGCTTGCTGTTCGCACTGCCGAACGTGATGTCGAAGGAACAACTGGCTTGGTGGCCATCGTTCCTGCCGCACAAACAGATGCCGCTCGGTCTCGACCTTCAGGGTGGCGCGCATCTTCTGCTCGCCATGGATCAAGAGGAAGTCAAGAAGGACTGGCTAAACAATCTGCGCGACTCTGCGCGCAAGTCGTTGCGCGATGCCAAGATCGGTTTCTCCGGTCTCGGCGTTCAGGCTGGCGAACTTCAAGTGAAACTCGCCAAACCGGAAGAGCGCGACGCGGCGATAACCGAGCTCAAGAAAATCGTTCAGCCGATCGGCAATGTGCTGCTGGGTTCAACGGCAGACGACATTTCTGTCACGGCTGGAACTGACCCAGGACTCATCCTTGTGCGTCCGACCGAGCAGGGTCTGCGCCATCGCATATCGAGCGCGGCATCGGCTTCGATCGAGACTGTCAATCGGCGCATTAACAACATGGGTACGTCGGAATCGACTGTCGTCCGGCAAGGCCTGGACCGCATCCTCATTCAGTTCCCGGGTCTGAGGGAGACGACAGAACTCAAGAAGCTGATCGGTGAGACCGCAAAGCTCACCTTCCATGAAGTCCATCCGTCAATTTCAGCCGAAGATGCCAAGCTGACGACGGTTCCCGCAGGCTTCAAGATCTATCACGGTGAGGCGAGCGAAGGTGGCGACTTCCTTCTGCGCGAAGTCCCCGTCGTGCAAGGCGAAGACCTGGCGGACGCGCAGCCCGGTTTCGATCACTTGACACACGAGCCGGTCATCAATTTCCGCTTCAACCAAGTCGGTGCACGCAAGTTTGGCGCGTTCACGAAAGATAACGTCGGGCGGCCGTTCGCGATCGTGCTCGACAACAAGGTTCTTTCGGCGCCCGTTATTCGTGAACCGATCCTGGGCGGATCGGGCCAGATTTCGGGCAGCTTCTCGGTCGACAGTTCAAACACTCTTGCGGTACAGCTGCGCTCCGGCGCGCTGCCTGCGAAGCTCACGATCGTGGAAGAACGCACCGTCGGGCCGTCGCTGGGCGCCGACTCGATTTCCGCCGGCAAGGATGCGGGCCTCATCGGCGGCATTGCCGTCGTTATCCTGACCATTCTTGCTTACGGCACTTTCGGCATTTTCGCGGTGGTCGGTCTGCTCGTTCACCTCATTCTCACGGTTGCGATCATGTCGATCATAGGGTCGACGCTGACGCTCCCTGGTATCGCAGGTCTGGTTCTGGGCGTCGCCATGGCGGTCGACGCAAACGTGCTGATCTACGAGCGCATTCGGGAAGAGTTGCGGGCCGGCAAATCGCCGATCGCCGCGATCGATGCGGGCTTTACCCGCGCGTTCATTACCATTGCGGACTCGCAGCTTACGACGCTTGCCTGCGCCATCATCATGTTCTGGCTGGGCTCCGGCCCGATCCGCGGTTTCGCTGTCACGCTGTCGATCGGCATCCTGACGTCGATCTTCGCGTCCGTGACGGTGGTGCGCCTGCTGATTGCTCAGTGGATCAAGGCGCAGCCGAAGACGCGCGGCCCGCTCAAAGTTCCGGTTTAGGAGACACTTGCCGTGCTGATGCGACTGCTCCCGAATTTCAAGGGTTTCGACTTCTTTCCGCATAACATGCGCCTGCCGTTCATGAAGTACAAAGGGTTGGCGCTCGGGCTCTCCATTTTGGCGATGCTGCTTTCGCTCGGGCTCTTCGTTACGAAGGGTCTGAACTATGGCGTCGATTTCAAGGGCGGCACGATGCTGGAAATCAAGTCCAACTCAGGTCCGGCCGACGTTTCCGCGTTGCGCGACAAGCTCGGCAGCCTCGGTCTGGGCAGCGTCCAGATCCAGGAGTTCGGCGATCCGGAAACGGTTCTGATCCGGCTTGAAGAACAGCCGGGCGGCGAACTCGCTCAGCAGGCGGCGCTCAAGAAAGTCCAAGAAGAAGTCGGTTCGTCGTACACGCAACGGCGCGTCGAGGTGGTGGGGCCGGCTGTTTCGAGCGAACTGCGCATGACAGGTTTTATCGCGGTCGTGGCCGGGCTACTGGCGATATCCCTCTATGTTTGGTTCCGGTTCGACTGGCAGTTCGCGCTCGGCGTTGTCATCTCGCTGGCGCACGACGTCTTGGTAACGGTCGGCATATTCTCGTTTTTCCAACTTGAGTTCGATCTATCGACAGTGGCGGCGCTGCTGACGATCCTTGGTTACTCGGTCAACGATTCCGTCGTCGTGTCGGATCGCATCCGCGAGAATTTGCGCAAGTTCAAGAAAATGGATTTGAACGAATTGCTCAATCTTTCCATCAACGAGACGCTGTCGCGCACGATCCTCACGGGCGTCACGGCCATCGCGGTTCTGATCTCTCTTTACATCTTCGGCGGCGAGGTCATCCGCAACTTCAATTTCGCAATGCTGCTTGGCGTCGTCATCGGCACGTACTCGTCGATCTTCATCGCGGCGCCGCTGCTTGGCTATCTCGGTGTCCGGCGCGATTGGTCGGAACAGGCAAACAAGTCCGCGGCACCGGCGCGGGCTTAGCAAAGCGGCGCGCGGTCATGTCGGTCGGCACAGCGCGCTATCCATACGAAGCCCCCGTTACCGCCTACGGCGGCGGGGGCTTTCGTTTTGCCGACATGAGCCATCGTGGCTCAATTCTGTGTCTGCCGACGGGCATCTATGCGTGGACCGCGACGAGTGCGGAGACGCTGAGCGAGGCCGACTTCGCACTCGTCGTCGCCAATTTGGGGCGACCGGCGACATTGCTGCTTGGAACCGGTGCGGAGCAGGTCTGGCCGAGTGCGATGCTGACACGCTTCTTCGCTAATGCGGGTATTGGGATCGAGCCCATGTCGACGGGCGCCGCGGCGCGCACCTACAACATCCTACTGGCAGAGAAACGCCGCGTCGGGGCGGCGCTCATCGCCGTGCCATGACGGATGCGGGGCCATCGGCGAATGTGATCCAGGCGGTGCGCGATGCAGCGCGACGCAACGCGCCCGACCGCTACTATGCAGCATTGCTGGCCAGCAGCGCACAACGGGACGACCTGGTGGCGCTTGCTGCTTTCACCGGTGAGATCGAGCACGTGACGGCGGCCGTCACGGAGCCGCTTATGGGCGAAATCCGGATCCAGTGGTGGCGGGACGCGCTCAAGCTGCCAACGGGTGAGCGAACCGGCAGCCCGATCGCGGATGCTTTTATTGATGTGGTTCGCCGACGCTCTCTGGCACGGGGGGATATCGAGGGCTACCTCGATGCGCACGCGGCCGCGCTCGCCGCGCCGCCCGAGAATATCGGGGAGGAATTGCGTTATGCGGAAGAGCGCGAGCTCGGACCGTTCCGGCTCGCGGCGGCGATCTGCGATGTGGCGCTCGACGAAGCGGCCGCGAAAGCTTTGAGGGAGAGTGCGCGTGCGTATGGGATTGCCCGTTACGCGTATGCCCAATGGGGGCCGATGTCAGGTGGCGGCGAAATTGCGGAGATCGCCGAGTTCACCGCCCGCTCCAATCGTGCGCTCGCGGCATTTCGCAGCTACAAGCCCCTAAGTACGGGGTTTCTCACGGCAATGTTGCCCGTCGCCCTTGTTGAGCCCTATTTGCAGGCTCTGAAAAGCGTATCGCTCGCACCCCCGCGGAACGCGGCGGCGATTACGCCACTGAGGCGCATGTGGTGCTTGGCAAAAGCGTACATGACGGGGCGCATCTAGCGTCAGCAGAGGGAAAGCCCATGGGGCCGGCAACGGCAGGCGTGTGGAGGTGGCTCGTCGGTGCAGCGGTTTTGGCGTCGCTGCTTTCGTTTGCCGTCGTACCGCCCGCAAGCGCGCAGTCGACTTCGCGTATTGCGTGGCGTGTCGACAATCCGTTTCGCTTCTTTACCGATGCGTCTGATACCGAAGTCCACCGTGCGACCTATCAGGCGCTCGGCGTGGATGCGCGCGTGGCGCCGGTGCTGGCGTCGGAACGCGCGCTGCAAGCTCGTCACGAGGACGGCTGGGCGGCCACGATGTTCCGCAAGACGTGCTGGAACCCGGTCAAAAACAGTTTCAGCTGCGACGCCTATGACGACTACGTCAATCCGACGAGCCACGGGATCGTTACGAAGCTTGAGGGGGTCGACGAGGCGGGGTCGCTGAGCTGTACCTGGAAAACCGCGCCGATGGGCGGGTCGTTGCTGCGTGGTAGCGTTGTGACACAACCCTGCAACGAGGATGTGCGGTTCAAGGCGCCCTACCCGGACGGGCTCGACATCGTCGTTGAGATTGGCGGCGTCGAGGTTGCGCGCACGGCGGCGAAAGTGCGCGATCTACTCATCGTCGGCCTGGGCGACAGCTTCGCGTCTGGCGAGGGCAATCCGGATATCGCGGTTAGGTTTTCGCGCGAGCGCTCGGCCGACTATGGCGCCAGCGGCAAAGACGGCGGGCTTGCCGGCTATCCCGCGCGCGTCGGCGACTGGCGCTCGATCGGTGACAAGAAATTCATCGCGGAGAACGCGCGCTGGCTCGATCAGGCGTGTCACAGGTCGCTTTATTCGCATCAATTGCGCGCTGCGCTTCAGCTCGCCGTGGAGGATCCGCATCGCGCCGTGACATATGCCGGCGTGTCGTGCTCGGGCGCTGAAGTGACGTTCGGGCTTTTCCTTCGCTACAAAGGCAACGAATGGGTGCCCAACCCGCCGGTCCTGTCGCAAATTTCGGCGATTGCGGAGGTTCAGTGCGGCAACAAGGATGCGGAACCTCTGGATCTGCCGGAGGCCTATCATATCGACGGCAAGATCCCGGACCTCAAGGGTGGTCTGGTTTTGCGCAAATGTCCTCAGGAGCGTGCGCGCAAGATCGACCTAGTTTTTCTATCCATCGGCGGAAACGACATCGGCTTTTCGCGGCTTGTCGCAAACACCGTGCTTTCGAGCGAGTCGCTTTTGCGACAGCTTGGCGGTTGGCTGGGCGAAGTCTACGGACAGTCGGAGGCGGAGGGACAGCTCTCGCGTCTCGACGCGCGCTACAAGTCTCTCAACCGTGCTCTACACAACATCCTCTATATGCCGTGGAATGAGAGCGACCGTGTCGTTCTAACTGCGTACCCGGGCATGGCGCTCACCGGAGACGGGAGCGCGACGTGCAAGGATGGACGCTCCGGGCTCGACGTGTTGCCGGACTTCACGCTCAGCCAGCAGAAGCTGCGCGAGGGCGTCTGGGTCGGGGACAAGCTTCATCATGTGATGCGGGACAGTGCCGACAACTTCGGGTGGACGTTCGTTGAAACGCATCGGCGTGCCTTCA
>CADECN010000145.1 GCA_902825785.1 uncultured Hyphomicrobium sp.
GGTCGCCGCAAGAGCTGCCGACATCTGGCGCGCCTCCTTGTTCAGACGCCAAGTGTAAAACGCCATGAAGGCCATGGACGCAACCAATGCCGCGAGCGCGCCGATCTTGTAATCGCGCGGCAACTCAAAGCGCATGCCTTCGTACCAGGGGAGCGGATAGTAGTTCGCGATAAGGAATACGCCAATCGCAACAACGATGGCACCGATGATGGTGGTGTACCGCGGCGGCAGCGTCGCGGCCGCGACGGTGACGGGTGCGACAAGCAGAACCGAGAACGGGTTCTGGATGCCGCCGGTCATGTAAAGCAGCGCCGCGAGCTGCAAGGCATCGTAGACCAGCAATCCCGTTGCGAACGATGTGCTGAGCCTATGACGGGCCGGATAGCGGATCGATAGAAAGACGTTGAGCCACGCCGACACGGCAATCAGCAGCAGGCAAGTGGCGACATCGAGCGGAAAGCCGTAGTAAAGGGTCACGACGCCAACCGCTGCAAGCTGACCCAGCACCGCGGCCCAGCGCAAACGAACGCTTGTCAGCAAACGCAACTGGCTTTCGCGTTCGTTGATGATGCCCCTGAATACGGGCGGCGCGGTTTGCGCTTCGACTGGCTTTGCCATTGCGTGACTTGTGCGTTTCGCTTGTGGCTGGCATTGACGCGTCGCGCCGGAGTAAAGCGCTACTCGCATCTTCGAATCGTGACGGGAGGCCGCGGATCACCTTGGTTGTGTCACCGACCGGAATAGTGAAACTGCCGCTCTCGACTGCATCAATAGCCAATTGGCCGTGGAGACTGCAAGACGATGAACAGTAAGACATTCGGCCTTGTGGCCGCCGGCCTGATCATCGGCGGCCTATTCGCCTATCTCACGGTGCAAATGCCCGGAGGCGGCGGCTCCGGCGGCACGCAAATCGTTTCCGGCAAGGCGCTCGTCGGCGGTCCGTTCACACTTACGGACCAGACGGGAAAGCGGGTCACCGAGAAAGACTTCCTGGGCCGCTACATGCTGGTGTTCTTCGGGTTCACGAACTGTCCCGATATCTGCCCATCAGGATTGCAGGTGATGACGGCAGCGCTTGAGAAGCTCGGGACGCGCGCAGATGAAATTACGCCGGTATTCATCACGGTCGATGCTGAGCGCGATACGCCGCAGAAGCTTGCCGAGTATGCAAAGAGCTTCCATCCCAGGCTGGTCGCGCTAACAGGAACCGCAGATGAAATAGCGGCCGCAGGCAAGGCTTACCGCGTGTACTATCAGAAAGTCTCCGACGAAAAAGACCCCACGCAGTACAGCTACGATCACTCGTCGATTTTCTACTTGATGGGCAAGGACGGTAGCCTGCTTGCGCCAATTCCACACACCACAGATGTTGCGCAACTCACCGAAGCCATCGAAAGGGCGCTGCAATAGCTTGCAGCGTCGCGCCTGAGACCAGGACGCCACAGTTTCACAGCACGCGTGTTGCTGGGGACATTGTCGCTGGAGCGACAATGCGAACCTTGCTAGGTCATCTTCATGCTGCATTGCTTGCAGACAAGCGTGCCGGGGAACACCGCGCATCGTCGCGTGTGGCTGGTCTTGGGGGAATGAAGCATGGGGCAATCGAGAGTATCATCGTCCTCTCGCAAACATGAAGTTCGCTTGGAGGACATCGGTGCTCAACTCGAAGTCCGCAGGCATCCGGGCGCGCGACGTCTTACACTGCGCGTAAGTCGCACGCGGCGCGCTGTTATCGTGACCATACCTGTGCAATGCGACCTCGACGAAGCGGGCTCGTTCTTAAGCCGCCACATCGACTGGGTGCGCGAGCGACTGGACAGCCTGCCCGATCATGTTCCGTTCGAGCATGGCGCCGCCATGCCTCTGCGCGGAGAAGCACACAGCATCTGTTTCGCGGGCGCACGCCGCAAAGACATCGGCATCGACGAAAGCGGCCGGCGGCCATCGATCGTTGTCGGAGGCGACCCTGCGACAGCGCCTGACCGGATGCAGGCGTGGCTGTTCGACGAAGCGCGCCGTGACTTGCAGGCGAGCGTGACGTATCACGCCGGACTTTTGAAGCTGAAGCCCAAGCGGATCGCGGTGCGCGACCAGACAAGTCGCTGGGGCTCTTGCTCTACGACCGGTGTGCTGTCGTTCTCGTGGCGTCTCGTTCTGGCGCCGCCGTTCGTGCTCGACTATGTGGCCGCGCACGAGGCCGCGCATCTGGCCGAAATGAACCACGGCCCTCGCTTCTGGGCGCTTGTGCGCCGTATTCGTCCGGACATCGACGCCGCAAGGCGCTGGCTGCAGGTCCGCGGTCCGGATCTCCACCGCTATGGGCGGTCGCACGCGCTCGTCGCTTAAAGAAAAAGAAGGCCGCGCGAAAGCTCGCGGCTCACCACCAGCCACCTAATGACATGAGACCATTTGGCCGCGTCGATGGCTGATTTACCGTTTCCGTTTCGGCGAGCGCCTTGGAGATGAAGTCTTCGTCGATCCGCTCGGCCGGGTGGGCTGGTTTCGGGGCCAATTCGACGTCGCCGGGAGGTTCCTGGGATTGCGACTGCCACGATGTGGAGAGCTGGCGGGAGAGCCAGGGTAGATTTTGGCCCTTCTGGTCCACACGCGGCACGGTGGCCGCGACTTGCGCCATGCCAGCATCCGCCAAAGATTGACCAATCGGATCGTTCGCCGGGCGCTGCGTGGTGCCCGGGAGCGCCAGCGGGGCCTTGTTCTTGTGCGCGAGCACCATCAGGTCGTGCCACATCTCGGCGGGTAGTCCGCCGCCGACCGAACGGTTCATCGGCTTGCTGTCGTCGTTGCCGATCCAGACGCCCGCGCACAGATGGCTCGTATAGCCGATGAACCAAGCGTCTCGGAAATCCTGCGTGGTGCCGGTTTTGCCGGCTGCTGGATGATTGGCGATAGCCGCGCGACGACCTGTGCCCGTTACGAGCGCGGCATTCATCATGTCGTTCATGGCACCGACGACGTTAGGGTCGACGAGCTGGTCGGTGCGCGCGGCTTTGCGTGCATAGAGGACGCGGCCCGAACTCATACGAACGCGGCGAATGACGTGCGGCTCCACCGACATGCCGCCGTTCCCAAGAACGGCATAAGCGCCCGTCATCTCCAGAAGTGATACTTCCGACGTCCCGAGCGCGAGCGAGGCATCGTCGCGCAGTTCGGATCGCACACCAAGACGCCGCGCCACCTCGGCTGTGCGGCCGCGGCCGACATCCTGATTGAGGCGGACGGCGACGGTATTGATCGATTGAGCGAGGGCACGGCGCAGTGTTACTTCACCCGCATACGTGCCGCTGTCGTTTTTGGGCGACCAGCCGCCGAGCGTGAGCGGCAGATCGTAGGCAACGCTGTCCGGCGTCAAACCGCTTTCCATCGCCGCCAGGTACACAAATGGCTTGAAAGCCGATCCTGGCTGGCGACGCGCCTTGGAGGCGCGGTTGTATTGGCTGGCCGCATAGTCGCGACCGCCCACCAATGCGCGGATACCGCCGTCGACGTCGACCACGACAAGCGCGGCCTGGCTGGCGCCGAGCGCTACGCCCTTGCGCGCCAGCGCGCTTGTGACGACACGGTTTGCCTGCTGCTGCAATTCGCTGTCGAGTGTCGTCTCAACGACGATTTCGGCATCGCCGTTGCCCAGGATCGGCGGCAGGCGTTCCAGGACGAAATCGATGACGTAGCCAAAGCCGGAGCCATCGCGCGCCTGCTTGGGCTCGTGGAACACAATCCGCTCGGCCAGTGCCTTGCGCTCGTCTTCGGGCGAGATGAAGCCGGTCTCGACCATCTTGTCGAGCACGACGCGGGCGCGGGCGATCGCGGCATCGGGACTCGAAAGAGGAGAGTAGCGCGAAGGCGCTTTCAGGAGTCCGGCGATCAGCGCGGCCTGGGCCAACGTCAATTCGCGGGCAGAACGATCGAAGTACCGCTGGCTCGCGGCTTCGATGCCGTAGGCGCCACCGCCGAAGTAGACGCGGTTGAGGTAGAGCTCCAGGATTTCCGATTTCGGAAGGCGCAATTCGAGCCACAGCGCGAGCGCGAACTCCTCGAGCTTGCGGCCGAGCGTGCGGTCGTGGGTGAGAAACAGGTTCTTGGCGAGCTGCTGCGTCAGCGTCGAACCGCCCTGCGCGAACCGCCCGGCGCGGAGATTGGCAAAGAACGCACGGATCATGCCCACCGGATCGACGCCATAGTGATCGTAGAAGCGGCGATCTTCCGTCGCCACAACGGCGGCCTGGACGTGCCGGGGCATGAGGTCGAGCGGCATGTAGTCGTGGGCGGCGCCGCGCTCCGCAAGTACGGAACCGTCATTCGCCAGGATGCGAACGACGGGTGCGCGCTCCTGGCTGCGCATGACGTGCGGGTTGGGATAGGCGACGGTGTAGTAGACCATCAGCACGGCAAGCATGGCGAAGCCGCCAAACGCACCGGCAAGCGGCAGCACGAGCAACAAGCGCAAGCGCCACGGCGTCCGCAGCAACAGGCGGCGCAAAAACGATATCTGTTTTAACGACGGCGGTTCGCTCGGGGGCGGAGCGCTATCGTGACTGCCGACGTGGTGTGCGGCGAGGTCGGTAAACGCTGTTGGGCGGTACGCGGCAACCCGCCGCCGTCGACCGAAGCCGACGAGACGTGCCAACGCGCCCAATACGCGCAACAGACCCACGCAACCCACCCGTCGCGAAAAGAAGCTTGTGGCGGTTCGTTCGCTGACCCACCTTCGATACGATTATCGGTCAGCGGCTAAGAGGCGGTTAACCGCACCGGCCCGGACGCGAAAATTCGCAGATGCGATATGGCCCTGCCACCTGAACGGTGGCGTTTTCGCTGCATTTGGGCGCGGAAGTTGTGCTTCTGTGCGATTGCATGCTGGCGATGCCGTTGACCCGTCGCCATACTGAGCCGTCGCGCGAGTGGGGACATGGCGGACGTCGGAGAGCTATCCAGTTACCGGGATGCGATGATTGTGCTCGGCACGGCGGGCGTGGTCGTGCCGCTGCTCGCGCGCTACCGCATCTCGCCGATGTTCGGTTTTTTGATCACGGGCGCCATTTTGAGCCCGAGCGGTCTTGGGGCTCTGCCGGGCTATTCGAGCATCCTCGACTGGATAACCGTCAAAAGCCCCGAACGGATCGCCAAGTTCGCCGAATGGGGCGTGGTCTTCCTGCTTTTCCTCATCGGGCTTGAGCTGTCGCTCGAGCGCCTGTCCACCATGCGCCGCCTGGTCTTCGGCCTCGGCGGTCTGCAGGTCATGGTCTCGTCAATTCTGATCGCCCTTATCGCCTACGGGCTCGGCGAACCGCCGACGGCGGCGCTGGTCATCGGCGCGGCACTGTGCCTATCGTCGACCGCGATCGTCATCGATTTGCTTGCGTCCCAAAAACGCCTTGCCACCACTGTCGGGCGAACGAGCTTCTCGATACTTCTTTTCCAGGATCTCGCAGTGGTGCCGATCCTATTCCTGCTCGGTATCCTCGAACCGGGGAACCACGGGTCGCTGGTGGGCGGTGTTCTGAAGGCCCTGGCGCAGGCGACCGCTGCGCTCGCAATCATCATCGCGGTCGGAAAATTCCTGCTGCAGCCGTTGTTCCGCGTCGTGGCGCAGACGGGCAACAACGACCTTTTCATCGCGACCACTCTGTTCGTCACGGTTGGCACGAGCTTCGTGACCGCGGCCGCCGGCATGTCCATGGCGCTTGGAGCCTTCGTCGCTGGTCTGTTGCTGGCGGAAACGGAATACCGACGCGCCGTGCAGGCGACGATTGAGCCAATAAAATCGCTGCTGCTCGGCATCTTCTTTTTCTCCGTCGGTCTCAGCCTCGACCTCAAGGCCATGATCGCGCACCCATTCGCCATTCTCGCTCTGACCACAGGGCTGATCGTGCTGCAGGGCGCCATCATTTTCGGACTGGCGCGCATGTTCTCTATTGCGAAAGCCGCAGCCATTGAGACCGCCGCGCTGCTCGCACCGGGTGGCGAGTTCAGCTTTGTCGTGCTCACGCTTGCGTTCAGCTACAAGCTGCTTGACCGGGAAGAAACCAGCATCCTGCTCACGTCAGTCTCGCTGACGATGGCGATGATCCCGTTGGTCGGCAGGATCGGCAGATGGCTCGCTCAAAAATACGCGACACCGCAATCGAAAGATCCTGAGCTCCTCGCTCAGCCATCGGCGCAGCAGCAGTCACGAGCGCTGGTGGTTGGTTTCGGGCGTGTCGGCCAGCTCATCGGCGAGATGCTTGAGGAACATAAAGTCCCATACATCGCCGTGGACCGCGATCCGCTACTGGTTGGGGAAATGCGGCGCAAAGGCAAGCCGGTCTACTACGGCGATGTTCGTCATATCGAATTTCTGAGGCTGTGCGGCCTCGATACCGCGAAGGCGGCGATCATCACTATCCACACGCAGTCGGAAATCGATCAAATCGTGACCGCGCTGCGGCGCGAGTATCCCAAGTTGTTTATCGTTTCCCGCGTCAAGGACTCGGCACATGCGCGCCGGCTCTATTCGCTCGGCGTCAATGACGCCGTGCCCGAGACGATTGAGGCAAGTCTCCAGCTCTCGGAAGCTGCATTGGTCGGAATTGGCGTGCCGACCGGCCTCGTCATCGCCTCAATTCATGAAAAGCGCGACGAGTTCCGGGCGGAGTTGCAGGGCGCGGCGAAGAAATTCGGGACCGAGACGCGGGCGTTGCCCAGCCGCAAGCGCACCTAGTGGTGCTAGGTGGCACCGCCGCGCCATCTTGAACGCCAGCCTCCCGCACCCATCTTTCCCATCCGACGGTGTGTGATCGGAACTTCTGGGAGGAGCCAGGGTTGGCCAATACGCGCAGCAGCTACGCAGATCGTCCCGATCGCTTCCGGATGCCGCCGGACGATGCAGGCGCAATTCCGGTGCGAGACACCGACGTGCGCGACTCGCTCGGCCGCCTCGACGCGCTCGCCAAGGTGATGGACAGCGCAATCACCATCCCAGGCACGAACGTCGCGATGGGTTTCGACGCTGTGATCGGCCTTGTGCCGATTATTGGCGACGCCATCTCGAGCGCCATTGGCGGCTACATCATCTGGGAAGCGCGCCGCCTTGGCGCTTCCCGTTTCGTCATTGCGCGCATGGCCGCGAACACGACCATCGATACGCTTGTCGGCGCCATTCCGGTGGTCGGCGACGTGTTCGACGTCGCATTCCGGGCGAACCGGAAGAATGTCGCGCTCCTTCGCACTCACATCGAGAAACGCGGCATTGGCGGCTCTCGAACGATTGAGACGACATACGAAACGCTTTAGGTCCGGCCGAACCTGCACGATTAGCGTGCCAAGCGCGAGCGCCGTTCCTCTTCGTTCTCATAACGGTCGCGGCGAAAAAGAACGTGCTCGAAAATGCCAACGACCGGATGGAAAACGCCAACAAGCGCGTGAAAAACGAATGTCATGGCACATCTCCAATAAAGCCTTCCTGAGTAGGACATATGCCTGACAGGCGTTTGCTACAAACGCCGTTGCTTTACATGACGTGTAACATTTTGTTATATGCGCAAATGGCCCGCTCGCTACCGCCGCTCAATGCACTCAAAGCTTTCGAAGCTGCGGCTCGTCACGAGAGCATGACGCTGGCGGCGGCCGAGCTCAACATCGCGCACGCGGCCATCAGCCGTCATATCCGCAAGCTCGAGACGACGCTTCGAACGCAACTTTTCGAGCGTACCGGACGCGGCGTGATCCTGACGGACGACGGGCGCGCTCTTGCCCGCTCGCTCACCGAAGCGCTTGACCTGATCGATAACGCGACGCGCCGCTTCTCGCGCGCGCCGCGCCGCCGGCAACGTCTGACGATCACGTCGGACGTGGCGATTGCCACGCATTGGCTTGCCGCGCGCATCGGCGGCTTTGCGGCAAAAAACCCGAGCATGGAAATCGTCGTCGATCCGACACACCGGCTCGTTGATTTCACACGCGAGGACTTCGATTTCGGGATTCGCTTCGGCGCGGGGGGATGGAAAAACGTCGAAAGCGAACAACTTGCAGCCGCCGAGTTCTCAGTGTTTTGCCATCCGCGGCTCTTGAAAGAGCGCGCTATTCGGTCGCCGCCCGACCTGCCCGGCGAATTGCTGATGCAGGAATATGACTGGACGCTTTGGCCGGCGTGGCTTGAGGCGGCGGGCGCGACGAGCGTCGTTCCGTCCGGTTCGGCATTGCTGCACGATCTTACGTTGAACGCGGCGGAGGCGGGCCACGGCTTCGCGCTTGCCGACACAATCGTCGCGGCCGACGCGCTATTCACCGGCCGGTTGGCGCGCCCGTTCCCGGTGTCGATCAGCAAATACGGATATTATCTCGTGTCACGGCCCGGCGGCACGCTTTCGAAGAGCGCGGCAGCGTTCCGGCTTTGGATCAAGGACGAGTTATCGAAGACACTTGCGGCGGTCGCGACGCTTTCCGTGCCGAATGGCCGATCATCACCCAAGGAGGCGCGAACAAAACGCCGCCCGCTCGCGCGCTGATCGGCGCGCACCCGCGTTCGTTTGCGGTCTGTCACGGCCAGCGCCTGGCCCAATCGGGCGCTACCACGTTCTTGAAGCGCAGGGGAGCGAGATCGGCCACAAGCGCCGCATCGGCCAGTGGATCTGGTGAAGCACATTTTGCGCGCGAAGCCGGCAGACGGCAGAGCCGGCCA
Organism: uncultured Hyphomicrobium sp.; assembly: GCA_902825785.1. Taxonomy (GTDB): domain Bacteria; phylum Pseudomonadota; class Alphaproteobacteria; order Rhizobiales; family Hyphomicrobiaceae; genus Hyphomicrobium_B. The sequence goes on from CADECN010000145.1 coordinate 8,678, forward strand.
TCCAGCGCGATGAGCACGTCGCCGTTGCTGTCCCAATCAGCCCAGGAGCAGCGCTCGATCATGCGAAGGCTGTTGCCGGCAGCGTCGATGATTTCGAAGTCTTCGACATACCAGGGGCCATTCCGCTGATAGATGGCGCGCAGATAGCGCCTCAG